>NZ_JBFULT010000164.1:0-13174 GCF_054049755.1 Bradyrhizobium sp. P5_C11_2 | reverse complement strand
GACCTCGGGGCCCGATACCGCGATGCGCCCGGGCTCCGACACGGCGAGCGCGGAGCAACAGCCCGCGATCAGGCCGCCGCCGCCATAGCAGCCGGAGCGCCCGCCGATCAGGCCGATGACCTTCACGCCGGCGGTGCGCGCTTCCATCACCGCACGCATGATCTCGGCGATGGCGAGTTCGCCGGCATTGGCTTCCTGCAACCGGACGCCGCCGGTGTCGAACAGGATCAGGACGGGGATCGAGCCGATCTGGCGCGCTGCGCGAAGCAGCCCCGTCAGCTTGGCGCCGTGCACCTCGCCAAACGCGCCGCCCATGAAGCGGCCCTCCTGAGCGGCGACGAACACCGACGAGCCGCCGAGGCGGCCATGACCGACGACGATGCCGTCATCGAACTGCTCGGGGAGGTCGAATATCTTCAGATGCGGGCTGACCTCGCGCTGTTCCGGCCCGATGAACTCGACGAAGCTGCCGGCGTCGAGCAACAGCTCCAGCCGCGTGCGCGCCGACGCTTCGTTGAAGCTGGTGCTGCGGGCGCGTTCGGCCGGGGTGACGTTCTTGAGCGGGGCGGTCATTGGCCGTTCTCCGCGATCAATCGGACCGCCTGCGCCAGCCGCAGCGACACCGTATCGGGACGCGCGCCTCCATCATTGATGGAAAACTTCAGCCCCCCGGGCGAATAGCGCTCGACGAAATCTCCGATCACGGCGCTCCAGACCTCGCCGAAGCCCACGGCCGCGGTCTTGATGTCGACGGCGCATTCCGCATCCGCCAAGCTGCGCTCGACCAGCACTTCCAGGTTCCCGGAGGCGACCACGCCGACAATCGCGCTTTTCCTGGTGCCGCCGGCACGCGCGCGAACCTGGTGTTGAAAGTTGAGATCTTCCATGGTCAGTCCCTCACCAATTCCTGAATTTTGACGGCGGTGCGTAAAGCCCGCCCGACCAGCGCACGAGATCCTTGATCGAGCGCGCCGCCAGCAGGCTGCGGTCCGCATCGAGCGGATTGATGCCGAGATCCTCCGGGCGACGGATCACGCCGCGCTCGCGCAGGGCTGCGACCATGTTGCGATCCCGCCCGCGGCCCACCTCGGTGTAGCCGGCCACGCCGCGGATCGCCTGCTCACGCTCTTGCGCTGTGCGGCACAGCAGCAGGTTGGCCACGCCCTCCTCGGTGACGATGTGCGTGACGTCGTCGCCATAGATCATGATGGGTGCGAGATCGAGCTTCAGCTTCTCCGCGAGCTCGATCGCATCGAGCTTCTCGACGAACAGCGACACGTTCTTGTCGCCGAAGGTCTCGCCTATCTGCACGACCAGCTTGCGGCCGCGGCGCAGCAGCGCCGAGCCGTCGGGATCGGCCTCGGCCCCGGCCTTCAGCCAGGGTTCGCTCGGGTGACGCCGCCCGCGCGCATCCGCCCCCATGTTCGGCGCGCCGCCGAACCCGGCAATGCGCGAGGTGGTGATGGTCGACGAATTTCCCTGGAGATCGATCTGCAGCGTGGAGCCGATGAACATGTCGCAGGCATAGAGCCCGGCGGTCTGGCAGAAGGCGCGGTTCGAGCGCAGCGAGCCGTCGGGGCCGGTGAAGTAGACGTCGGACCGGGCGCGGATGTACTCGTCCATGCCGACCTCCGAGCCGAAGGAGTGGATCTGCCGGACCCAACCGGATTCGATCGCGGGAATCAGCGCGGGATGCGGGTTCAATGCGAACTGGGTTGCGATCCTGCCCTTCAGCCCCAGCCTCTCGCCGAATGTCGGCAGCAGAAGCTCGATCGCGGCCGTGCTGAAGCCGATGCCGTGATTGAGCCGCTGCACGCCATAGGGCGCGTAGATGCCCTTGATCGCGAGCATCGCGGTCAGGATCTGGCCCTCGGTGATCGCGGCGGGATCGCGCGTGAACAGCGGCTCGACGAAGAACGGCTTGTCGGCCTTGACGATGAAGTGGACACGGTCCGCCGGGATATCGACCCGCGGAACCGTCTCGACGATGTCGTTGACCTGGGCGATCACGACGCCGTCCTTGAACGCCGTCGCCTCCACCACGGTGGGCGYGTCCTCGGTGTTCGGGCCGGTGTAGAGATTGCCGTCGCGGTCGGCGCTGACGGCGGCGATCAGCGCGACGTGCGGCGTCAGGTCGATGAAATAGCGGGCGAACAATTCGAGATAGGTGTGAATCGCTCCCAACTCGATCTTGCCGCCGAACAGCATGCGCGCGATGCGCGCCGATTGCGGCCCGGAATAGGCATAGTCCAGCCTCTTGGCTACCCCGCGGTCGAACAGGTCCAGATGTTCGGGGAGAACGACGCCCGACTGCACCATGTGCAGATCGTTGACCTTGGCGAGATCCACCGCCAGCAGCGCGCGGCTGAGCAGATCGGCCTGCTTCTGGTTGTCGCCTTCGAGGCAGACCCGATCGCCGGGCCGGACCACTGCCTCCAGCAAGCGCGTCGCATCGCGCGCCTCAACGACCTTGCCGCGGGCAAGTCCGGCCCCGGCCGCAATGCGGGCGTCGCGCGCGGCGCGGTTGTTCTGCCAGCTCGTCATGATGTCGGCTCCTCGGGCGCGCTTCGCCGTGGTCGCGCCCGAGTCCAGGATGGTGCTGGTGGTCTCGATCACGCTCATGGAATTTTCCGGATGGGATGGTCAGGCCGGCGGGAGTGCTGTCTCTCCCGCCGCCCCTCCTTCCGCCGGCCGTGCGTCAGGACCGGCAAAAAGCCGCTTCAACGCGTGGCCGGTTGCCCGATGCTGCGCGCGGCGCGGGCGATGATCGCCGCCACTTCCTTCGGATGCGACTCATAGACCGAGTGGCTGGCGCCCGGGATCACGGTGGTCTGGCTCTTGGCGCGCTCGTAATACCAGCGCTCGAGGTCCGGATTGATGATCTGGTCGTTGCCGGCAACGATGCCCCAGCTCGGCTTGGTCTTCCACGCAGCCGCCGTCAGCGGCGTGTTGAACACTTGCGTCGCGGCCAGAACCTGGGAGCGTGATTCGAACTCCGCCTGCTCACGCGGCAGATCGGGCGCGAACAGCTTGGGGAATTGCACGGGATCGAGATAGGTGAACTTGTCGGGCGTGACCTTGATGGCGCCTTCGGTCTTTGCAAGCACGCTCGGCGTCTTCTTGCCCAGCGTCCCTTCGTCCTCTCCGACGTCGGGCGCATGCGCAGCGACGTAGACCAGGCCGACGACATTGGGATGAACACCCGCCTCGGTGATGATCGAGCCGCCGTAGCTGTGGCCGACCAGAAGCGTCGGGCCATCCTGGAGATCGAGCAGCCGCTTCGCCGCCGTGACATCATCGCCAAACGACGTCTCGGGCTCCTGCAGCATGCTGACGCGGAAGCCGTCCTTGACCAGGATCTCATAGACCGGCTTCCAGCCGGACGCATCGACCCAGGCGCCGTGCACCAGCACGATGTTCTTGGGCGGTTCCGCGCGCGCCGGAGCGACGGTCGAGAATACCGAAAGGGCGGCAGCGAAGGCGAGGCAGGCGTTGAGATGTTTCATGTCGGGATCACTCCGGGTTGGAATGCTGCGACACTAGTTCGAGGGTTGCGCTCGCGTATTTCCCCAAACAACTGTCCTTGCCACTTCGCACGTCGCAAATTTCGACCGCGAGAACGGCTCCTCGGCACGCGACCGCGCCGCGTGCCCGACGACATCTGCGTTCATAYGCGAAAGACGACCGGCACTCGTTCTGTCATTCAAGACGTCGTCGCCGACGCCGCTCGACTTTCCACGCATGGGATCGGACAATGACATCCAACGCAACCTTCCGCATCGCGCTCTTCACCCTGCTGTGCGCAGCATCGCCGGCTCATGCACGCACTTGCTCGGACGCGATCGCGCACACTCAGCGCCAGCTGGATCAGGCCATCGAACGAGACGCTGGCTCCCACGGCTGGAAGCCGGAGAGTCTCAGCGCGCTGCGCAATCATCAACCCACGCCCCGCTCGATCGCCGAAGCCGAGGGGAGCAACGGTGTCGATTACACGGATGCGCTCAATTCGCTCGGGCGCGCCCGCGCCGCCGATCACATCGGCGACATCGCCACGTGCCGCCGGGAACTCACCCGCGCCCGCGCCATTCTGCGATAGTGAGGCAGGTTCACGATCGAAACCAGGACCGGTCGCCATTGCTCGCGAGGCGATACGGCAGCGCAGCTGCACGAAAACGGCTGCAGCGCGCGCAGCGACCGATCTTCGTGYTGCCGGGGAGCATGACGTGCATTCTGGAAATACCCATGCTGCTGCACCTTCCTATTGTTCGATAGCATTCAGCCGGAGCATTCTTCCATGCGGAAACAGCACTCGTCGAACGACGGCAGCGCAAGGCGATCGGGATCGCGTCGGTTCACCTTGATGCATCCGCGGGCAACGCTGGCGATCGGCGTTCTGTGCCTGACCTCGGCTGCGGCGATCGCCCAGACGACGGTGCCGGGAGCGCAACCTCCCGCCGGCATGCTCGCGACGTCGCCGCTCAACCCGCAATCCACGCAGCCTGTGGGCATTCCGCTGGGCTCGACCGAGATCACGACGCCGGGCATCTCACCGATCAATCCCTCGCAAGGCCTGGCGGGCTGCGCCGGATCCGGCAATACGGCGTCGCCGGGAGCCTTGTTCGACGGTGGCGGGCTTTCCGGTGGTTCATCGATCGCGTGCGCCGGCAGCACGACGGCTCCGTCTTCCCTGCCCTCGTCGTCGACGGTCGGACGCGTCGGGATTCCGCTGGGAGCCACCGAGCTCGGCGGCGCCGGCATCAGCCCGACCGTGCCGGTCCCCGGCCAGATTCCCTCGGACAGCGCGACTTCCATCGTCAGCCCCGGCAATCCCTGACATCGAGGATGATCACCGTGAAACGAAACCTCACCATCGCGCTCGTCGTTCTCGCTGTGATCCTGGCCGGAGCGGGCTTCTGGTTCTTCGGCACCGACCGGAAGCCGGCCATCGCAGCCGCGCCCGTGCCCTCCGCCGTGCCGGTGGTCGCCGCCACCGTCACGGGCAAGGACGTCCCGATCTTCCTGCGCGGCATCGGCACGGTGATCGCCTACAACACCGATATCGTGCGCAGCCAGATTCAAGGCCAGATCGTCAAGATCACCTTCACCGAGGGACAAACCGTCAAGGTCGGCGATCTGCTCGCCCAGATCGATCCACGTCCCTATCAGGCCCAGATCGAGCAGTTGACGGCCAATCGCGACAGAGACCAGGCGCAGCTGGTGAACGCCGAGGCCAATCTCTCCCGCTACAATCAACTCGGCGACAAGGGATATGCGACCCCACAATTGATCGAGACCCAGACGGCGCAGGTGGCGCAGCTCAAGGCTGCCGTGAAGTCGGACCAGGCGCAGATCGATGAGGCCAACGTCCAGCTCAGCTACACGCGCCTTACCTCGCCCATTCCCGGCATCACCGGCGTCCGCCAGATCGATGTCGGCAACGTGATCCATCCGACCGATCCGAACGGTCTCGTCGTCGTCACCCAGATCGAACCGATCTCGCTGCTCTTCACCCTGCCCCAGACGGATCTGCCCGTGATTCAGGAGCGGTCTGCGAAGGGAACGCTGAAGGTCATCGCCTACAGCCAGGACAACAAGGTGAAGCTCGACGAGGGCACGCTGCTGCTGGTCAACAACGAGATCGCGGGAACGACCGGCACTGTCCAGCTCAAGGCGGAATTCCCAAACCATGAGCACCGGCTGTGGCCGGGTCAATTGGTGAACGCGCGCCTGCTGCTGGAGACACGGAAGGATGCGCTGACGGTCGCCGGCTCGGCGGTACAGCAGGGTCCGAACGGCAGCTACGTCTATGTCGTGTCCGCTGACCAGACCGCGTCCTTGCGTCCCGTTCACGTCGCCCAGATCAGCGATGGCCAGGCCCTGATCGACCAGGGACTGAAATCAGGCGACGTCGTCGTGATCGACGGCCAGTATCGACTGACGGAAGGAAGCCGCGTTCGGGAGCTGCACGGCAAGGCCGCGCGCGAAGCCGACCTGCAAAGCTCGGTGCAGGACGCGCTCCCATGAACCTGTCCGCGCCCTTCATCCTGCGGCCGATTGCAACCGCTCTGCTGATGGCGGGCCTGCTGCTGTGCGGCATCGCGGCCTATCCCCTGTTGCCGGTCGGCGCGCTGCCGAACGTCAACTACCCGACGATCCAGATCTCGGCGCAACTGCCCGGCGCCGACCCCGGAACCATCGCCTCGTCAGTCGCCACGCCACTCGAGCAGCAGCTCAGCCAGATCCCCGGCGTCACGCAGCTCACCTCGTCCAGCGCACTCGGCGTCGCCCAGCTCACGGTGCAGTTCGAGCTGTCGCGCACGGTGGACAGCGCGGCGGTCGACGTGCTCTCAGCGATCAATGCCGCGAGCCCGTACCTGCCGCAGAACATCCCCTACCCGCCGACGATCAGGAAGGTGAATCCGGCGGAAACGCCGATCATGCTGATCGCGCTGACGTCGGAGTCGATGCCGCAGACGACGGTCGATGCCTACGCGGAAAACATCCTGCTGCCCAAGATTTCCCAGGTGCCGGGCGTGGGCCTCGTCGGTATCGGCGGCCAGCAGAAGCCCGCGATCCGCATCCGCGTCAATCCGCAGGCGCTTGCCGCCCGCGGCATCGGCCTCGAAGACGTCCGCACCGTGATCGCCGGCGCCAATGTCGACCTGCCCAAGGGCACGCTCAACAGCCCGCGCGTCACTTATACGCTCAATACCAACGACCAGTTGCTGAAGCCCGCCGCCTATGAAGCCCTCATCATCGCCTATCGCAACGGCTCGCCGGTGCGGCTGCGCGACATCGGCTCGGCRATCGAGGGGCCCGAAAACGACCTGCTGGCCGGCTGGTACGGCAAGGACCCCGCCGTCATCCTCGCCGTCCAGCGCGTCCCCGGCGCCAACGTCATCGAAACCGTCGATCGCATCAAGAAGCTGCTGCCGCAGCTGCAGGCCTCCGTTCCGCCGGCGATCAAGGTGACGATCGCCGCCGACCGTACCGCCACCATTCGCGCCGCGGTCGCCGACGTTCAGTTCACGCTGATGCTGACGGTCGCATTGGTGGTGATGGTCATATTCCTGTTCCTGAGGAATTTCTGGGCCACCATCATCCCGGCGATCACGGTTCCGCTGGCACTGGTCGGCACCTTCGCGGTGCTCTACGTGCTCGGCTACAGCCTCGACAACCTCTCGCTGATGGCCCTGTCGATCGCGGTGGGATTCGTGGTCGACGATGCCGTGGTGGTCATCGAGAACATCGTGCGCCATCTCGAGCAGGGCATGACGCCCATGGAGGCTGCGCTCAAGGGCTCCAGCGAGATCGGCTTCACGATCGTCTCCATCACCCTGTCGCTGATCGCCGTGTTCATCCCGCTGTTCCTGATGGGCGGCTACGTCGGCAAGCTGTTCCAGGAATTCGCCGTCACGATCACCGCCTCGCTGCTGCTGTCGCTGGTGATCTCGCTCACCTTGACGCCGATGATGTGCGCCCGCCTCCTGAAGGACGAATCGCGCAGGAAGCACGGCCGGCTCTATCTCCTGTTCGAGCGCGGCTTCGATGGCCTGCTTGCGCTGTACGCGCGCGGCCTGCGGGTCGTGCTGCGCCACCGCTTCGTGACGCTGCTCGTGATGCTCTCGACCATCGCGCTGACCGGCTATCTCTACGTGATCATCCCGAAGGGATTCTTCCCGCAACAGGACACCGGACAGATCGTCGGCATCACCGAGGCCGCCCAGGACATCTCCTTCCCCGCCATGTCCGAACGCCAGCAGGCGGTCGTCGACATCCTGTTAAAGGATCCGGCGATCCAGTCGGTGGCGAGCTATATCGGTCCGGGCGGCCCGACCGCGACCCTCAACCAGGGGCGCATCTTCATCGTCCTGAAGCCGAAGCCCGAACGCAAGGCAAGCGCCGACCAGGTGATCGCGCGGCTGGAACCCCAGCTCGCCCATATCCAGGGCATCAAGCTTTACATGCAGTCGGCCCAGGACATCACGATCGGCGCACGGCTGTCGAAGACGCAGTATCAGTACACGCTGACGGACGCCGATTCCAACGAACTCACCCACTGGTCGGCGATCTTCCTGGACAAGATCCGCGCGCTCGACATCGTCGCCGACGTCGCCAGCGACCAGGCCAATGCCGGCCCGAGGCTGCAGGTCACCGTCAATCGCGAAGTCGCCTCGAGCTTCGGAATCCTGCCCACGACGATCGACAACACCCTCGACGACGCGTTCGGTCAGCGCATCGTCTCCACCATGTTCACCTCGCTGAACCAGTACCACGTCGTGATGGAAGTCGACCCGCGCTTCCAGTACGGCCCCGAAGCGCTCAAGGATATCTACCTGAACTCGGCCACCGGCCAGCAGGTCCCCCTGAGCACGCTGGTCCACACTGTCATCATGCCGGCGCCGATTCTGATCAATCACCAGGGCCTGTTTCCCTCCGTCACGATCTCGTTCAACCTGCGGCCCGGCGTCGCGCTGGGCGATGCGGTGACGGCGGTCCAGAAGATCGAGAAGGACACCGGCAAGCCCACCTCGCTGTCGACCTCGTTCCAGGGCAACGCGCAGGCCTTCCAGTCGTCTCTGTCCGGCACGCCGTTGCTGATCGGGGCGGCGCTGATCGTGATCTACATCATCCTCGGCGTCCTCTATGAGAGCCTGATCCATCCGATCACGATCCTGTCGACGCTGCCTTCCGCCGGCATCGGCGCGCTGCTGCTGCTGCTGGCAGTCCACATGGATCTCAGCGTCATCGCCATCATCGGCATCATCCTGCTGATCGGCATCGTCAAGAAGAACGGCATCATGCTGGTCGACTTCGCCCTCGAGGTGGAGCGCAACCATGGGCTCAGCCCCGAGGAAGCGATCTACCAGGCCTGCACGCTCCGCTTCCGCCCAATCCTGATGACGACAATGGCCGCGCTGCTCGGCGGTGTGCCCCTGATGCTCGGCAACGGCACCGGCGCGGAACTGCGCCAACCGCTCGGCTACACGATCGTCGGCGGCTTGATGCTGTCGCAGATCCTGACGCTCTACACCACACYCGTGGTCTATCTCTATCTCGACCGGCTGGGCAATTGGTTCACCAGACGCAAGCCGCACGTGGCCGAGACGGCCCAACCCTCCGCGACCGAAGCAGATACGGGATTGAGCCATGAGTCCGCTTGACAAGGTGACCGCCGGCATGACGGCCGAGGAGCTGGTCACCGTCACGCCCGAGATGACGGTCGGCCATGTGGTGCCGGGAATGCCGTCCGTCTACGGCACGCCGATGATGATCCTGCACATGGAGATGGCCGCGGGATCGGCGGTGCAGCCTTGGCTGCCTGCGGGCCATGTCAGCGTCGGGATGACGGTCAACATCCGCCATCTGGCGGCAACACCGGTCGGCCGCAGGGTGCGCGCGGTCGCGCGGGTCGTCGCGATCGAGGCCAAGAGCATTGTCTTCGAGGTCGAGGCCTGGGACGGCGACCGCAAGATCGGCGACGGCACCCACCGGCGCGGCGTTGTCAACGTCGTCGAGTTCGAGAAGCGATTCGGCGTGACGAGATCCGCGGCCGCGATGGTCTAAGGCCAAAAGCACCGAGCCCGATCGCGGCATCGTGCGTTTTGGCAAAGCGCCTGCGAAAACGCAAAAGACCGTTTTTCAGCGGCGCGGTAGACCTCTCGCATGACGCTCGAACGCCTGGATGGCTCTGATTCCGTACAGCCACAGCGATGGTGGCGCCGTGTTCTTCAAAACTGGACCGTGAAGGTCGCGCGGCGCAATGAAGGAGCGTCGCGGCAAAGCCAGGCCGCTTATCTCGCTGAAGCGCAGAAGCTCAGTCAAACCGGCAGCTTCGGCTGGAATGTCGAGACCGGAGAGCTCTTCTGGTCGGATGAAACGTTCAGAATCTTCGATCTCGCACCGACATCGCGACCGTCGCTCGACTTCGTCCTGAAGCGCACGCATCCCGACGACCTCGAGTCCGTTCGCGCAGCAATCGACCGTGCCGTGAAAGACCGGAAGGATATCTCCCTCGAACAGCGCCTGGTCATGAGCGACGGGTCGATCAAGCATATCCGCGTCGTCGCTCGCGGAATGAGCGACGGTCGGGGCCAGTTCGAGTTCATCGGCGCGGTCATGGATATCACCGCCCAGAAGAAGGCCCACGCCGAACTGGAACGAAGCGAGCAGCGCTATCGCCATCTGTTCAGCCGCATGCCGATCGCACTGCGGCAGCTCGACGGCAGCAGGCTGGTGGCGCTGTTCCGAAAATTGCGCGCCGAAGGGGTCACCGATCTCGGCAGCTATTTCGACAGCCATCCCGATTTCCTCCGGACCTGCATGGATGCGCTCGCGTTCCAGGAGGCCAACGAACGGGCCATTCAGATGTTCGGAGGAGGAGGCGTCGGCGGCTATGCCGGACGTTCCATGGCCGACACCTGGAAGGTGCGTCCGGATACGTTCCGGCGAGCCATGGAGTCCCGCTACCGCGGCGAAACGAACTTCGAGGAAGAGACCAAGATGGTGACGTGGGACGGCCGCGTCGTCGACGTTCTCTTCACCACGGCTCGCGTCGGTCCGATCAATGATCTGGAAATAAGCCTGGTCGCCACGATCGACATCTCGCAACGCATTCGTGTCCAGGAGAGACTTCGGCAGGTGCAGGCGGAGTTCGCGCATGCGGCGCGCGTCTCGGTGCTCGGAGAGCTCACCGCGTCCATCGCGCACGAAGTCAACCAGCCCCTGGCGGCCCTCGCGACCCACGGAGCCGCCGCGCTGCGATGGCTGAACAGGCCCACCCCCGAGGTGGCCGAGGTCCGCAGCGCAATCGAGAACATGGTTGCCGATACGAAGCGGGCCGCGAACATCGTGGCGCGCGTTCACGGGATGGCTTCGCGCAAGGCGCCCGAGCGCGCCCTATTGTCGCTTGACGATGTCATTCACGAGGCGCTGCTCTTCCTTCGGCACGAGATGGAATCCCGCGGCGTAACGATCCTGCACCGCCCCGATCGGACGGCGCTGCCGGTGCTCGGTGACCGGACCYAGCTTCAGCAGGTGATCGTCAATCTGGCCATCAACGCCGTGCAGGCCATGACGCAGGCGGGACAAGACGATCGCAGGATCGTCATCAGCACGGCCGGGCGGGATGCGACCACATTGTGCTGCGCCGTGGAGGACAACGGCCCCGGCATCGCCGACGAACATGTCGGGCGGCTCTTCGAAAGCTTTTTCACGACCAAGGACAGCGGCATGGGCATGGGCCTGCCGATCTGCCGGTCGATCATCGAAGCGCATGGAGGCCGGATCGCGGCCGAGGGCAATAGCGCGGGTGGCGGCGCCCGCTTCTGGTTCACGCTGCCGATCTCCGCGCCGGCGCCGTCGTCGCGCCCCGATCTCCGCGCCGATGCATGACCGCAACGTTCGCCCTGCTGCCGCTATTCTGCCTGGGCGGTCGAGCGCACGAGGCGGATCGGGATGCCCTTGAATGACGGCGTGAAGCTGATGGGATCGCGGGCGTAGAGCGGCACCAGCGGATTGGTTTCCGGATAGTAGGCGGCACAGCAGCCGGTCGGGAAGGAATAGGCCACCACGCGGAAGTTGCGCACGATCCGCTCGGCGCCGTCGGTCGATTCGGTCACCAGGTCGACGCGATCGCCATCCGCGAGCCCGCGCTTCTTCAACTCGTAGTCGTTGAGGAACACCACGTCGCGCTGGCCGAAGACGCCGCGATAGCGGTCCGACAGCGAGTACAGGGTGGTGTTGTACTGGTCGTGGCTGCGTATGGTGCTGAGCCACAGGAAATCGGGGTCGCTCTGCGGCGGGTCCTCGCCGCACCCCTCGAAAACCAGGAAGTTGGCCTTGCCGGACGGCGTTTCCCAGATCCGCTCCCGCGCCGTCGAGGTGAGATGGAAGCCGCCGGGAATGCGGATGCGGGCATTGTAGCTCTCGAAGATGGGAAAGACGGCCTCGATCGCATCGCGGATGCGATCGTAATCGGCGACGAAGCCGTCCCAGTCGACCACCGTGCGCTCACCGAGCGTCGCCTTGGCGACGCCGGCGACGATCGCCACCTCGCTGAGGAGATGCTCCGATGCCGGCTTGTTGCGGCCGCCCGAGGCATGGACCATCGACATCGAATCTTCGACCGTGATCGACTGCGGTCCGGTGGCCTGGATGTCGATCTCGGTGCGTCCGAGGCACGGCAGGATCAGGGCGGCGCGGCCATGGATCAGATGGCTGCGGTTGAGCTTGGTCGAGACGTGGACGGTCAGATCGAGCTTGCGCAACGCCGCCTGCGTCGCCTGCCAGTCCGGGATGGCCGCGGCAAAATTGCCGCCCATCGCGAAGAACACCTTGACCTCGCCACGGATCATCGCCTCCAAGCCGGTCACGACGTTATGTCCCGGGGCGGCCGGCGGCTTGAAGCCGAAGCGGTGCTCCAGGCGCTCGAGGAAATCCGCCTTGGGGATCTCCGTGATTCCCACGGTCCGATCGCCCTGCACGTTGGAATGGCCGCGAACCGGACAGACGCCGGCGCCGTCACGTCCCACATTGCCGCGCAGGAGCGCAAGGTTGGCGATCTGCTGCACGTTATGCGCACCGCGCTGGTGCTGGGTGATACCCATGCCGTAGACAAGGATGGCGCGTTCCGCCTTCATATAGGCGCCGGCCGCATATTCCATGTCCTCGCGCGCCAGGCCGGACTGGCGTTCGATGGCCGGCCATGGCGTGCGCTTGAGGTCGTCGATCAGCGCCTCGATGCCGACGGTGTGCCCCTGAATGAAATCCCAGTCGAGGATTTCGGGCTGTTCGGCGGCCCGCGCCGCCTCGTCCGCCTCCACCAGGATCTTCATGATCCCCTTGAGGACGGCGACGTCGCCGCCGACCCGCACCTGGAACAGCTTCGAGCTGATCGTCGTCGAGCCCAGCGTGATCATCTCGATCGGGCTCTGCGGCGCCTGGAAGCGTTCCAGCGCCCGCTCGCGGAACGGGTTGAACGAGATGATCGAGGCGCCGCGGCGGGCCGCGTCGCGCAGGCTCGTCATCATCCGCGGGCTGTTGGTGCCCGGATTCTGGCCGAAGATGAAAATGCAGTCGGCCTTGTCGAAATCCTCCAGCAGCACGGTGCCCTTGCCGACGCCGAGCGATTGCGGCAGGCCGACGCTGGTCGCCTCATGGCACATGTTGGAAC
>NZ_JBFULT010000163.1:0-13179 GCF_054049755.1 Bradyrhizobium sp. P5_C11_2 | reverse complement strand
GAAGATCGCTGCGGCCTTCGAGGCGACCGCAAGCCTGCTTGCCGGCGCAACCCCGGCCGCAATCATCCAGCGCTATCGCGAGCACGTTGCCGCGAACGCCAAGCGGTTGTCCGCGAACCGAGTTCCTTGATGGGCAGAGGCTGCTGACAGCATGTTGGCAGCAGGGGTCGGCTACGACCATCTCCTGACGTTTTTTGAGGGAGCGGGGTCATGCCGGTCGAGGGAAGCTGCCACTGCGGTGAAACGGTATTCGAGGTGACGGAGGCGCCTTCGAACGTGACGCGCTGCACCTGTTCGCTTTGCGCCAAGCGCGGCGCGTTGTGGGCCTATTACAAGCCGGCGCAGTTTCGCCTGCTGTCGCCACCGGAAAGCGTCGCGACCTATCTATGGGGCAGCCGCACCGTCAAACATCATTTCTGTGCGAGCTGCGGTTGCGGCACCTACTCGGAGTCGCCGGACTGGTCGACTGGCAAGCCCGACTTCGACAATCCCAAGGTCGGGGTCAACGCGCGGCTATTCGACGAATTCGACCTCGACGCGGTGCCGGTCAACGTGATCGACGGCAAGAATTTGTGGTGAGCACACAGTCGCACGCATAGCTGGTGCACGTCCGTCCTCTTGAGGCGGTCGGGGAAAGCTGATCTGTTTCCAGCCCCAGAGAGAATAAGGGGAGGAAGCCAATGATGCGTCTTCTGGCGCGAGTGATGCTCGCGGTCGTTGTGGCCGGTGCGGCCTGCTTCAATGCGCAGGCGCAGACCAAGCCGAAGGTCACGACGCTCGGACCGGACTTTCCCAAGGCCGCGCTGTTCGTCGGCAACAGCTTCTTCTATTACAACAACGGCATGCCCGGGCATCTCTCCTTCATGGAGCGGGCAGCGGATGCCGCCAACAAGGCGGCGTATCGCAATACCATGGCCACGATCGGCGGCTCCGGGCTCGACTGGCACGACATGGACAATCTGCTGCGGGCGGGCGGAATCGGGGCCTATTCGTTCGACGAGCAGAACAACGTTGTCTTCAACAAGCCCGGCAAGCAGTTCGACGTGGTCGTGATGATGGATTGCAGCCAGTGTCCGATCCATCCGCAATTGAAGGATGCGTTCGCGACGTTCGCGAAGAAGGACGGCGAGATTGTCCGTGCCCACGACATGCGCCCGGTGCTGTTCATGTCCTGGGCCTATGCGGACAAGCCGGAAATGACGGAAGGATTGGCCGAGGCCTATACGCTGGCCGGCAACGCCAATGATGCGCTGGTGATCCCTGCGGGCCTCGCGTTTGCGCGCGTCCGCAAGCTCCAGCCGGAGCTCAATCTCTATGCGCCGGACAAGCGACACCCGAGTCCTGCCGGCACGTATCTGGCAACTTGCGTGACACTCGCTGCGCTGACAGGACGTTCGCCGGTCGGCAATTCCTACACGATGGGACTGGATACGGAGACGACGCAGCTGCTGCAAAAGGCGGCATGGGACACCGTGCAGGACTATTACGGGCGCTGATCTGGCGTCGGCCGTAGGGTGGATTAGCGCAGCGTAACCCACCCTACGAGATCATCGCTATTTCAGGACCACCCACGCCGGCGCGTGATCGCTGGCGCCGTCCTGGCCGCGGATGGTCTTGTCGACGCCGGCCTTGGCCAGGCGCGAGACCAGGGCAGGGCTGAGCAGGAGATGATCGAGCCGCAGGCCTGCATCGCGCGGCCAGCGGTTTCGCTTGTAATCCCAGAAGGTGTAGATGCGCTTGTCTGGGTTTAGCTCACGGATCGCGTCGCACCAGCCTTGCCCGACGAGCGAGGCGAACGCCGCGCGGCTGTTCGGCTGGATCAGTGCATCCTTGTCCCATGAGCGTGTCGGATAGATGTCGATCTCCGTCGGCGCGACGTTGTAGTCGCCGGCGAGCACGACAGGCAGATCCTGCTTGATGAAAGTCCGGGCGTGGCGCTTCAGCCGCGCGAACCAGTCGAGCTTGTAGTCGAACTTCGGTCCCGGTTGCGGGTTGCCGTTCGGCAGATAGATGCTGGTCACGATGACACCGCGCACTGCGGCCTCGATGTAGCGCGCCTCGAGATCATCAGGTTTTCCCGGCAAACGATCGCGCGTCAGCACCGGCTCGGCGTTGCGGGCGAGGATGGCGACGCCGTTCCAGGTCTTTTGTCCACGCCAGACTGCGCCGTAGCCGACTTTCTCGATCGCGGCGGCCGGAAATTCGCCATCACTTGCCTTCAATTCCTGGAGCGCGACGACGTCAGGCTTTGCCGTGCGCATCCATGCCAGCAGATTGGGCAGGCGGCGGTTGATGTTGTTGATGTTGAATGTCGCAATCTTCATGTAGAGCTACCGGCTCCTCGCCTTCCGACACCGGAGATACAATGTCCAAGTTGAACTTTGCCGCTATCGTCGTCGTTGCCGCGTTCTCCGGAGCGGCTCCGGCACAATCGGCCGATCCGCGCGGCGCGTGCAAGGCGGACTATGATAAATTCTGCGCCGGCCTGGCGCCGGGCGGCGGCATCCTCGCCTGCCTGAACGGCAAGCGCGACCAGCTCAGCGCGACCTGCAAGACGGCGCTGGACAGCAGGAAAAAGAAGTAAGCAGCTGGCAGCTCAGCCCGGCAGCGGCGGCGGGCTCGCCGGCTGCTCGACCGGTGGCGGGGAGGGCGGCTGCGCGGCCGCTTTTTCGGGAGCCGGCGGCTCCAGCGGCTCCACCACATTGCCGCCCTTGTAGACGCGGGCGTAGCGGCGGCCGAGGCTGGTCAGCACCTCATAGCCGATGGTGCCGAAGTGATGCGCGAGCTCGTCGACGGTGATGCCGTCGCCGAGCAGCGTCACCATGTGGCCGCGCCGCGCCGCGTTCGGGGGCAGATCGGTGATGTCGATCGCGATCAGGTCCATGGAGACGCGGCCCGCGACCGGGCAGCGCTTGCCCGCCACGATCACCTCGGCGCCGCGGGTGCCGTCATTGGAGCTGGCGGCACGGAAATAGCCGTCGGCATAGCCGACCGCGACGATCGCGAGCTTGGTCGGCCGTCGCGCCGTCCAGGTGCCGCCATAGCCGACGCTCTCGCCGCGCTCGATGTTGCGGGTCTGCACGATGCGCGCCTTCAGGTCCACCACCGGCTGCATCGGATTGTCGGCTTCCGGTGTCGGATTGACGCCGTAGAGCGCCGCACCCGGCCGCACCAGATCGAACTGGAAGGGCGCGCCCAGGAAGATGCCGGATGAATTGGCGAGCGCCGCCGGCACGCCGGAGAATTCGCTGGCGATGCCGCGGAAGGCCGCGAGCTGCTTGGCGTTGACGGGACTGTTGAGCTGCTCGGCCGAGACCAGGTGGCTCATCACCAGCGTGATGCCGTGATCGCCCGCATTGATGCGGGGGATGATGGCCTGCGCTTCCGAAAGCGTCAGCCCAAGCCGGTTCATGCCGGTGTCGATGTGGATCGCCGCACCCCCCGTCCAGCCGGTGCGACGGCAGAACACGTCCCATTCGGCGAGCTCGTTGAGATCACCGATCACCGGCCGGCAGTTGATCCTGGCGTAGTGCTCACCGGTGTTCTGGAAGTAGCCGCCGAGCACGTAGATCGCGGCCTCCGGCGCCGCCGTGCGCGCGGCGCGCGCCTCCTCGATGGTGGCGACGAAGAAGGTCCTGCAGCCGGCCTTGTTCAGGGCGCGTGCGACCTGCTCGGTGCCGCAGCCATAGGCGTTGGCCTTGATCACCGCCGAGCATTCCGCAGGCACCGCCGTCTTCTCGAGCTTGCGCCAATTGGCGATGATAGCGTCGAGATCGACGGTGAGCACGCCGCCGAAGGTTGCGAGCGCGGCAGCCTGATTGGCCTCCGCGGAGAGAAGGCCGGTTTGCGGGATCATTTTCGGGTCGGACGCCATTGTCATGGCGCCGTTTTACGCAAGAGACCGGCGCGGTTCAAGGAACTCAGTAGTCGTTGCCGCTACGATCCGGCAATTGAGCGTCGGACGCGAGGTCGCCGAACCGCGTGACCGAGGCTTCAAAGGCCAGATCGACGGTGCCGGTCGGGCCGTGGCGCTGCTTGCCGATGATGACTTCGGCCTTTCCGTGCGCAAGACTCATGTCAAGCTGCCACTTCTCGTGTTCAGGCGTACCCGGGCGCGGCTCCTTCATGGCGAGGTAATATTCCTCGCGGTAAACGAACAGCACGACGTCGGCGTCCTGCTCGATCGAGCCCGATTCACGCAAGTCGGAGAGCTGCGGCCGCTTGTCGTCGCGCGATTCCACCTGACGCGAGAGCTGCGACAGCGCGATCACAGGGACGTTGAGCTCCTTGGCTAGCGCTTTCAGGCTGGTCGTGATCTCCGTGATTTCCTGGACGCGGTTTTCGCTCCGCTTGCCCGAGCCCGACAACAGCTGGATGTAGTCGATCACGAGGAGGTCGAGGCCCTTCTGGCGCTTCAGCCGGCGCGCGCGCGCCATCAGCTGCGCGATCGACAGGCCGCCGGTGGCGTCGACATAGAAAGGCAGCGACTGCAGTTCGATCGAAACCTCGCGGATCTTCTCGAAATCCCCTTCCGAGATGCCGCCGCGGCGGATGTGGGAGGAGGGAATGCCGGTGCGCTCCGCCACGATACGTGTTGCGAGCTGGTCGGCCGACATTTCGCAGGAGAAGAAGCCAATGACGCCGCCATTGGCGGCCTTCATGGTGCCGTCGGCCTGGAGTTCGCCGACGTAAGCCTGGGCGACATTGTAGGCGATGTTGGTCGCAAGCGAGGTCTTGCCCATGCCTGGACGACCCGCGACGATGATGAGGTCGGAGGGCTGCAGGCCGCCCATCTTGGTGTCGAGGTCGCGCAGGCCCGTCGAGATGCCGGACAGCTTTCCGTCGCGCTGGAATGCCTTGGCCGCGAGGTCGACCGCAACCGCCAACGCTTGCGAGAATTTTTGGAAGCCACCGTCATAGCGCCCGGATTCGGCGAGTTCGTAAAGCTTTCGCTCGGCGTCCTCGATCTGCGCGCGTGGCTGGAAATCGACCGGGGCGTCATAGGCGACATTGACCATGTCCTCGCCGATGCCGATCAGGTCGCGCCGCAACGACAGGTCGTAGACGGTGCGGCCATAGTCCTGGGCGTTGATGATGGTGGTCGCTTCGGCCGCCAGCCGCGCCAGATATTGCCCAATGGTCATGCCGCCGACGTCGGTGTCGGCGGGCAGGAACGTCTTCAGCGTGACGGGCGTGGCGATCTTGCCCATCCGGATCAGGCTGCTGGCGGTCTCGAAAATCGTCTGGTGCAGCGGCTCGAAGAAGTGCTTCGCCTCCAGGAAGTCGGAGACGCGGTAAAAGGCATCGTTGTTGACCAGGATCGCGCCCAAAAGGCTTTGTTCCGCCTCGATATTGTGCGGCGCGCTCCGGTAAGCCGGAGTTCCTGCATCGGGCGCGAGCTTGAGAACGTTCGAATCAGTCAGGGCCATGGTCAGACGTGCTTAACAACTTTTTGGGCGGATGCGGGGCGGCGATAAAGCGCCGACTGCGGCGGAAGCGGAAGCGAAAGCTCGTCGCTATCAACCGCTCTGTTAAAATGGTGGATGATTAGCAGCCGCAGCATGCCCGGCGCTTGACGGATTTTCGCGGAATTCGCCGGGACCTTGTGCCGGCCGTCGCAGCCACGGGAAAATCCGGATGGGGTGAACCTTATGTGTCGGCGTGCCGACCTACCCACAGGCGCGCGCAATCGGGCGCGCTGGCCGCTTTGGCTCGGGTTCAGACCAGCAGGAGGTAGACCAGCGCAACCAGGGCCGCGCCGACGCCGGTGGCGATCAGCGCATAATCGGTGCGGAGGTCGTCCTGCAGGTCGAATGAGGTTCGGGTCTCTTTGCTCATGGCGACGGTCTAAGGCAGGGCCGACGAGACTTATGTGARGCAGATCACATCTCCCCGGATTCTTTCGGGGGTATGGCCGGAACAGGGAGGCGGGAAGGGGATTGTCCCCCAGCCCTGCCAAACGGGGAGACGAGGCAACCGATGCGGCCAGAACGGCAGCCCCAGAATTGGCGAAGCGAGGCAGGCAGCCGGCTTTGGCTGTCGGGGCTGATCGCCGCCATGGAACAGGCTGCGCGGCCCGACGTGCGGCGCCTGCCGGTTGCACCCGAAATTCTGGCGGAACTGCGGACGCAACTGGCGTTAACGGCCTCTTCGCGGCTTTCGCGGATGTCGACCCTGCGCCATTAGGACTTATTCACCAGCCAGCTTCAGCCTGGGCTCGGCGCCACCTTCGAGGGCCCGGAGCCGGGCTTCCTCCTGCGCCATGTAGTCGCGGACCATCGGCACCACGCCCTGACGTTTGGTCAGCTGGATCTGGAAGTTCATCATGTGCTGCTTGCGGAACGTCATCTCGCAGGCCGCCAGATAGAATTCCCACATCCGCGCGAAGCGCTCGTCGTAGAGCTGTACGGCCTCCTCGCGCCGCGCCATGAAGCGCTCCCGCCAGGCCTTCAGCGTCTCGGCATAGTGCAGGCGTAGGATCTCGATGTCGCAGACCAGCAGGCCGGCGCGCTCGATCGCCGGCAGCACCTCTGACAGGGCGGGGATGTAGCCGCCGGGGAAGATGTATTTCGCAATCCACGGATTGGTCGAGTCCGGGCCCTGCGAACGGCCGATCGAGTGCAGCAGCATGACGCCATCGTCACTCAGGAGCTCGGCACAGCGCTGGAAGAAGGTGTCGTAGAAGCGGACCCCAAGATGCTCGAACATGCCGACCGAGACGATGCGGTCGAACGGCCCATCGATGTCGCGATAGTCCTGGAGCAGGAATTTCGCCGACCCTTTCAGGCCCTTTTCGGCCGCGCGCGCATTGGCGATCTGCAGCTGCTCGGTCGACAACGTGACGCCGGTGACATCGGCGCCAGCGATCTCGGCGAGATATAGTCCGAGCCCGCCCCAGCCCGAGCCGATGTCGAGCACCCGCTGGCCGCCTTTGACCAGCAGCTTTGCGGCGATGTGCCGCTTCTTGGCGAGTTGGGCGTCATCGAGCGTGGCTTCGGGCGTCTCGAAATAGGCGCAGCTGTATTGCTTGTCGGCATCGAGGAAGAGCGAATAGAGCCTTGCGTTGAGATCGTAGTGGTGTGCGACATTGCTGCGGGAGCGCGAGCGCGGATTGAACTGCTTCAGGTGCCGCGTGAGATAGCGCAGGTGCCACCAGGGTTTTGCCCACTGCGGCAATAGGTCGGGTTGATCGAGCAGGACCGCGAGGGCATCAGCAATGGTGCCATGTTCGACGACGAACTCGCCGTCCATATAGGCCTCGCCAAGCCCGAGCTCGGGATTGATGAGAACCTTGCGCTGTGCGTCCGCGGTCACGAAGCGGACTTCTACCGGCGGGCCTGCGCCATCGCCAACGGTGAACCTCGTCCCACCTGCGGCCGTCACCGTCATCGAGCCGTGGCGGATGAATTGCGACAAGTATCTACGCAACAAGCGGTCCATCGAAGCTTCACCTCCCGAGCGAACCCGAAAAGATGCGACTAACCCGGCATTCACATCAGACGCGGAGGGGACCTGAGCAGTTCCCATGCGCCTGCATGTAAATTTAGGCAACGTGTTCAGAACCTGCTATTGCGCTGTGATCAAAGCCGATATTCGAAAAACGCGTAATCACATCCTCGCGCGCGGAGCCTGCTTCCATTCGCGGCTCAATCCGCTAAAAGGTGACCCCGCCGCGCCGGAATGCCGGCTGCATTCGCGGAATTCAAAGGAGATAATGGGAATGTCGAGCCGAGCGCTCAGCCTCGCGACGGTATTGCTTCTGATCGGCYTCGGCGCGACCGATACCGTTCTTGCGCAGGCGACGAACCTCGAGGCCGGCAAGGCCCCATCCCAGCTTTTCGCGCAAACCTGCAATGCCTGCCACAAGAGCCCGCGCGGTTTGTTGAAAACGGTTGCCCCGGGATCGCTGCCGGGTTTCCTGCGTCAGCATTATACGACGAGCTCCGACATGGCCGGCGTGCTCGCCTCCTATCTCGTCTCCAACGGCGCCACCGACACCCGCTACCAGGCCAAGGACGGCAAGGACAAGAAGGACGGCGCCAAGGAGAAGGAAGCCAGCACCAACCCGGCGCAGTCCCCTGAGCATCAGGGCCGTCGCTCGCGTTCGCAGGAGGCTGCCAAGCCGGAGGGGGAGGGCGCAGCTCCTGCGCCCGAGGGCCGTCAGAAGCGCGTCGCGCGACCGAGCGAGGAAGGCGCCAAGGAAGGCGCAAAGCCCGAAGGCCAGGTCGAACAATCGCCCGAGGGCCGCAAGGCCAAGCGGCTGAGCAAGCGCGGCAAGCCGGAGACCGAGGATGCGGCTGCACCGGCGGCCGGCGACAGGAAGGGTGAACCCAAAGCCGAACCGAAGAGCGACAGCGCGAAGGTCGATTCCGGTCGCGACGAGTCCAAGCCCGACGGCGGCAAGGCGACCGAGAAGCCTGCCGAGCCCAAGCCGGAGAGCGCCAAGGTCGAGCCGAGCGGTAGCGAGGCTCCGGCGTTGCGGCCGGATCCGGTGCCGGCCGTGACACCGGCCCCCGCCGCAAAACCGGCCGAACCGGCCGCGCCCAAGCCGACCGAAGCCGCGGCTCCCACGTCGGCCGAGCCCGCCACCAATGGCAGCTCCGAACCGGCAGCCAAGCCGCAGGAGCCCGCGCCGCCTCCAACCGCCGCAGCGCCGCCGCCGGCGCCGGCCGAGTCGTCCGGTCCACCGGCTCCGCCGATCTCGCGCTAAGCAGTCATCCTGATCGATCCATGGAGGTCGCGCGCGTCGCGGCCTCCATCTCGTCTTGACCGTCGCTAAAGTGTCACTCTAGAGTTAGGCTCTAGGAGGCGACCATGTCATCCGGCGTGCGTGACGACCTGTTGGCGGCGGGGCTTGCGGTGTTCGACCGCGTCGGCTTCGAAGGTGCGACGGTGGCCGCAATCCGCGCCCGGGCGCGGGCCTCCAACGGCAGCTTCTTTCATGTCTTCGGCTCGAAGAAGGAACTCGCGGGCGCGCTGTTCCTGGAGGTGCTGCGGCACTATCACGCCGCGATGCTGGCCGCGCTCGATCCCGTGCCCGATGCCGAGCAGGGCATCGATCGTCTGGTCCGCGCCCATCTCGATTGGGTCGTCACCAGCCGGCGCGAGGCGCGCTATCTCTTCGAGATCTCGCGCAGCGAATGGAGCGAGGACGTCCGCGACGCCCAGCGCGCGCAGAATGCGCGGCTTGCCGAAGGCATCGAGCGCTGGCGTGGGCCGCTGGTTGCGCGCGGCGAGCTTTTGCCGATGATGCCCGTGATGTTCGTGAGCCAGCTGATCGGTCCGGCGCAGGTGTTTTGCCGCGCTTTTCTCTCGGGACGCGACCGCGCCGATCCGCGCAGTGAGGCCGATACGCTGATCGCCTGCGCCATCCGCGCGCTGCGGCCGCCCGATCGTATTCACAAACAATAAGGAGAGGCCTCATGCGAGCCGAAGCAGATCCCGATTTCGCAGCCTTAGCCGAGCGCATCCACGCCAATGTCGGCCGGCAAGGCTTTATGAATTTGGTCGGTGCCGAGCTGTCCGAGCTGACGCGCGGCACCTGCACGATTGCGGTGGAGCGCCGGCCGGAGCTGTTGCAGCARCACGGCTTCTTCCATGGCGGCGTCACCGCCTTCCTGGTCGACAATGCGACGACGATCGCGGCCGCCACCTCGCGCGGCCAGCCGGCGCTGACGGCGGAGTACAAGCTGAACCTGTTGTCGCCGGCGGTCGGAGAAAAACTGATCTGCCGGGCCAGGGTGATCAAGCCGGGCCGCCAGGTCTCCGTTGTCGCGGCCGACGTGTTCTGCGTCAGCGATGGTGTCGAGAAGCATACCGCGACGGCGCTCGCCTCGATCGCGATGCTGAGCGAAGACGTCGCCGCCAAAACGAAAAGCCCGGCCGCTTGAAGCGGTCGGGCTGATCTACTCTCCACTGTCATTGCCGGGCTTGACCCGGCAATCCATCTTCTTGAGCGAAACTCTTTTGATGGATGCGCGGGTCAAGCCCGCGTATGACGAGTTGTTGCTTACTTCTCGGTCTCTTCCGCAGCCGGCGCCGGCTCGTCGTCGTGCTGGGCTTCCGGATCGAAGAACTCGCCGGCGGCGGCGATCGCTTCGGCGGCCGCGTCGCGGTCCTCGTTGCGGGTCGAGATGTCCTCGCCGCGGTTGATGCGCTCGGCCTCGTCCTGGCTGCGCGCAACCGTCACGGTGACCTCGACCTCGACTTCGGGGTGAATGGCGACGGTGATGGTGTGCTTGCCGATGGTCTTGATCGGCGCGTCGAGCTGCACCTGCGGGCGTTCAAGGGCCACGCCGTCGGCCTCGAAGGCGGTGACGACGTCACGCACGGTGACCGAGCCGAACAGCTGGCCGGCTTCCGAGGCCTGACGGATCACGATGATGTTCTTGCCCTGGACCTTCTCGGCGACCTTGGTCGCCTCGCCCTTGGTCTGGAGGTTGCGGGCCTCCAGCTCGGCCTTCATGCCGTCGTACTTGGCGCGGTTGTCGGCGGTGGCGCGCAGCGCCTTGCCGCGCTTGAGCAGGAAATTGCGGGCATAGCCGTCGCGAACCTTCACGACTTCGCCCATCTGACCGAGCTTGTTGACGCGTTCCAGCAAAATGACTTCCATATTCGTTCTCCTTTGAAGTGCTGTGAGTTTCAGTTTTCGGGGTTTGACTTAAGAGGTCGGCAGCGGCGGTGGCTGCCGGTTGCGAAGAAAACGCTGGCGGAAGCCAAACACGGCATCCGCCAAGCCCAGAATGACCACGGCGATGACCGGCCAGCCGAACACGACGACGACGGCGTAGGTCGAGCCGAGCCAGAAGGTGCGGCTCTTCAGCGCGAGCGTCAGCGTATGCAGCACGGCAAATCCGGTCAGCGCGTAGGCCATCATCAGCGCCGCCGTCGTGATCTGCGCGACGATGGCAAGCAGCCCGCCGGTGAAGCAGAAGGCGAGCGTGACGCAGAGCGCGGCGAGCGTCATCGGCGGCAGTTCGGCCGTCATCATGTCCGGCCAGGGACGGCGCAGTCGGCCCGACGTTGCCGTCACCTTGGCCGAGAGCCAGAGATTGAGGGTGAGGGTCATCATCGCGACGATGGTGGCGGCGGCCGGCGCGACGCGTACCAGCGCGTCGACGAACTGGTCGGCCTCGCCTGCGGCCTGCGGATCGGTGGCGCGGAGGATGCGCATCAGGCCGCGCCGCAGCGTGGCGGTGATGCTGTCGGCGTCAGTGCCGAGCGTGAGCAGCGCGGCGATCGTCGTCAGCGTGGCGAAGCCCGCGATCCACAGCAGGATGCGTCCGACCGGATACCACTCGACCTCGGGCTCGGCCGGCGGCTCGGTGGCGACGCCAGCCGTGGCGCTGGGCACCTGGCGGCCGAGCAGGACGAGATGGCCGAGCCACCAGGCCGGCAGCGCGACGGTGACGGCGAAGGCAAGGCAGTAGGGCAGGCCAAACAGGGCGCCGAGGCCGACCGCGGCGGCAATGCCGCCGAGGCTCGCGCAAAGCGGTCCCCAGCCGATCGAGGCCACCATCAGCGGCAGCGGTGCGAGATAGAACAGGACGAGCGAGATCAGCGCGCCCGAAACGATCGAGGCGAACATCAKGGCCGACGCAGTGCCGGCGATCAGGGCTATCAGTCCAAAGGCCATCATCAGCTGTCCCGCTCCCTTCGAGCGGTTAGAGGTATTTCACCCCAACCATCGGCGACCGGACGACCCGGAAGCCTTATGAATTCAGAAAGTGCCGATCGGCGGCGCTTCGCCGCCGATCGTATTGGTCGTGTTAGCGAATGACGTAGGGCAAGAGACCCAGGAACCGCGCGCGCTTGATGGCGCGGGCGAGCTCACGCTGCTTCTTTGCCGACACCGCGGTGATGCGGCTCGGCACGATCTTGCCGCGCTCGGAGACGTAGCGCATCAAGAGCTTGGAGTCCTTGTAGTCGATCTTCGGCGCATTCGGCCCCGTGAAAGGGCAGCTCTTGCGGCGACGGAAAAACGGACGGCGTGCACCAGCTTCAGCCATTGATCTTACTCCGCATCCGTCGTGGTTTCAGCTTCGTCGCGCGGACGGCGCGGGCCGCGGTCGCCGCGGAAGCCGCCTTCGCGGTCACCACGGAAGCCGCCTTCACGCTCGCCGCGGAAGCCGCCGCCACGGTCGTCACGGTCGCGATCGGCCTTGCGCATCATCGCCGACGGGCCTTCCTCGAGCTCTTCGACGCGGACGCTGAGATAGCGGATCACGTCCTCGCTGATGCGCTCCTGGCGCTCGATCTCGGCGATCGCCGCGGACGGCGCGTCGATGTTGAGCAGCACGAAATGCGCCTTGCGGTTCTTGTTCATGCGATAGGTGAGGGAGCGTACGCCCCAATTCTCGGTCTTGGTGATCTTGCCGCCGAGACCTTCGACAATGCCGGTCATCTGTGCGGTCAGCTCTTCGACCTGCTGCGTGCTCGCGTCCTGACGCGCGAGAAAGACATGCTCATAAAGAGGCATGGACGTCCTTTCCTCATGTTGGCGCATCGCCCGGCGTCAAGCCCTTGAGAGACCTTCGGAAAGGACTCTGGGATGAAGCTCAGAAGGCGGAAACACGGGACGACGGGCCGACTGGCCCTGCCACATCAAAATCACGAATGACTTGCTGAGACCGTCCGTTCAGCTCCCGGCCGGGGTCTGCGGATGGCGCGCTTATACGGATTTTGGCCGGCTTGGCAAGGTTGCAGGGCCAAGTTTCGGCCCGGATGGTCCCGGAGCGGGCGTCCCCAGAGGCTGAAGCGGCTTGATTTATTTGTTTGTATATCATACAAATAAGTCGACGGAGGATCCCGATGGCGAAAAGGTCGGTTCAGGCGCCTTTTGAGGCGACGGCAGGGGACCCCAAGCATGCGGCGCGCGCGACGCGCTCGGCCGGCCGCAAGATGCGTTCGCTGCTGCTGGACGCCGCCAGCCCTCTGTTCAAGGAACGGGGTGTGTCGGGCGCCTCGATCGCCGACATCGCGACCGCCGCCAACGCGTTCCCGAGCCAGATCACCTATTATTTCCGCACCAAGGAGGCGCTGTTCGTCGAATGCGCCTGCCGCGATCTCTTGTACCTGGCGCGCGCGACCGAGCAGGCGGCGCTGCAGGCGCGTTCGCCGCAGGAGTACACGCACGCTCTTGCCGAGACGGTGACGGCGAGCGATTCGGTCGCCTTCTTC
>NZ_JBFULT010000162.1:0-13179 GCF_054049755.1 Bradyrhizobium sp. P5_C11_2 | reverse complement strand
GGAACGGATAGTCCGAGCCCCAGACGCAGCGATCGAGCGAAAAGGCTTCGACCAGCGCGGCGATGAACGGCCAGGTGTCTTCGTAAGGATGCGGCTGCTGCGAGAACTTGTAATAGCCGGACAGTTTTATGTGGGCGTCGCGCTCGCGGCCGATCGCCAGCAGCGCCTGGAAAGCTTTGCCCTGCAATCCCTGCGCGACCGACGGCCGCCCGCAATGATCGAACACCAGACGCACGGGTGATTTTTCGATAAGCGGCAAGAGCGGAATGAGCTGATCGTTCTCGACCTGGATTTGCAGGAACAGGCCGAGGCTGGTCAGCTTCTCCAGCAGCGGAGCCGTATCGCGATAATAATCGGCGCCGTGGAACGGCACATTGAAGGCGACGCCGACCACGCCGGCCGCCTTCAAGCGTTCGAGCTCGTCAGTGTCGACGTCGTTCTCGACCACTGCGACACCCCTGAAGCGGCCGCCGCCCTGCTTCAGCGTGTCGAGCAGGATGCGGCTGTCGCTGCCATAGCCGGTGTTGGTCGCGACCACGAGCGCGTGGCGGACATCGAAGGCGTCGAACACCCGGATCAGCTGCGCTGCGGGTGCGATCTCCTGACCGCTCGGCCGGTACGGCGTGTCGGGACCATAGGGAAAACGGACCGGGTCGATGGCATGGATGTGGCAATCGATTTTGGGGCACGCCGGCAAGGTCATGGCGTAAAACTCCCCTCGCGCGTCAGAACGTCGCCTCGATGGCCTTGATCAGCTCAGGCGTCACGTCCGGCATGATTCCGAACCAGGCCTTGAAGGCGAGCCGGGCCTGGTTGAGCAAGAGGCCGAGCCCGTTCACGGTCACGCAGCCCCGTGCGCGGGCCTCGGCCAGGAACGGCGTCTCCAGCGGCGTATAGATCAGATCGGCGGTGAGCGTGGTGGACTTCAAGCGCGAGAGGTCGATGTCGAGCGCGCTCTTGCCGACCATGCCGCGATCGGTGCAGTTGACGAGCAGCGCGACATCCGCGAGCGCGGCGCCGCGATCGTCCCAGGCAACGGTGCTGACGACGGAGCCGAATTCCTTTGCGATCGCCTGCGCTTTCTCGGCCGTGCGATTGGCGATGCGGATCTCGCGGGCGCCGTTTTCGAGCAGCGCCACGACCACCGCGCGCGAGGCGCCGCCTGCGCCCAGCAGCAGGATCGGCCCCGCATCGCCGCGCCAGTCGGCCTTGGCATCGCGCAGGCTCTGCACGAAGCCGTTGCCGTCATTGTTGAAGCCCGAGAGCGTGCCGTCGGCTTCGACGACGATGGTGTTGACGGCGCCGATGCGCTTTGCGGTCTCGTTGACATGGTCGAGCAGCGGCATCGCCGTCTGCTTGTGCGGCATGGTGACGTTGCAGCCGCGGAACCCGAGCGCGATCAGCCCGTCGAGCGCGTCCTCGAGCCGTTCCGGCTTGACGGCGAGCGGCACATAGGTGCCGCGGATGCCGTGCGCCTTCAGCCAGTAATTATGGATCACCGGCGAGCGCGAATGCGCGACCGGGAGCCCGATGATGCCCGCTAAACCAAATCCGTCCGCCTGCGACATGCTGCGCTTCCATCCTCGACCGCGCCCTTCGGCACGCGACCATTTTATTTGGTCATTTGTCCAAGACAATTAGAGGGAATGGCTAGCGCGTGCAATCTGAATCTGGGGACCTCTGCAGACCGGAATCGGGCGCCCGATTGGCGGCCTCAAATCACGCCGGCGCCCCAAATTTCCGTCGTCGTCCTGGCGAAGGCCAGGACCCATTACCCCAGGGAGAGGTTGTGGCGCGAAGTGGTAACTGCGGCCCCGCGTAACCACATCCGACGGTGGTTATGGGTCCTGGCCTTCGCCAGGACGACGTTGGGGAGATGTCGCTTCCAAGCACTCGTCGGGGTCGTAGCCGGATGGAGCTCAGCGAATCCGGGCAAGCAGCACCTGCATATCCCCGCCCGCTACGATATTTGCGTATCCACAAGCGCGACGTCATCCTGAGGTGCGCTCTTGCGCGCCTCGAAGGATGGGCCCCGAGCGGCTGTGGCCCGGATGGAGCGCAGCAAAATCCGGGGCAGTTCGCGCGTTGAGATCGCGATCCCGGATTACGCTACGCTCCATCCGGGCTACGGATCGGGACCTACATCCCGCTCAGGCCGCTATCCACCGCCAGCGTCTGCGCGGTGACGTAGACACTTTCGTCCGACAGGAAGAACAGCACGGCGTAGGCGATCTCCCAGGCTGTCGCCTGGCGGCCGAAGGGGACGTGGCCCTTGCCGCGCGAGGGCCGGCCGGCGCCGGCCTCGCGGCCGTTCGGGGTGTCGACGAGGCCGGGATAGACCAGATTGGCGCGGATGCCGCGGCGCGATCCGAGATGGGCGATGTTGCGCATCAGGCCGCCGAGCGCGGCCTTGGAGGAATCATACACCGCCATCTGCGAACCGGCCTTCAGCGCAGCGATCGAGGAAATGAAGACGATGGCGCCGCCATTGTCGAACTTCGGCATCGCTGCGCGGCAGCACAGCATCGGGCCGCGGACGTTGACGTCGTAGATCCTGTTCCACTCCTCGGGACTGACGGCATCGAGGCCAACTTGGCCGAAGGTGCCGATGTTCAAAACCATGCCGTCGAGCCCGCCCATCGCGCGGTGCGCTTCGTCGACCATGCGGACGACGTCTGCTTCGCTCGTGACGTCCGCCGCGATGGCAAAAGCCTCGCCGCCTTCGTCGGTGATGCGCTTCACCGTCTGCTCGGCGGAGGTGCGGTTGAGATCGGCCACCGCAACCTTCGCGCCCTCGCGTGCGCAAAGGATGCTCATGGCGCGGCCATTGCCGATCGGGTCGGTGGCGGCGTCGAACACGCGCTGGCCACCACCGACGATCAGGATGCGGCGCCCTTTCAGGCGTCCCCTGCCCGGGGCTTCGCCCAGCGATTCAAGGCTGGGGGGACGAACGTAGCGGTCCGGCTTGGTCTCGGAATTCTCAGCCATTTTGCTCGCCTACGTCTTGCCGCCGTCATAGACCTTCATGCCGGCCGCGGGATCGAGGTCGGTCTCGGTCGCCTCGGTGAGGCGCGCCATCATCATGTAGAAGCCGAGCGCGACGATGGATTCCACGACCTCCTGGTCGCTGAAGTGGCGACGCATGGCGGTGAAGGTGGCCTCCGCAACGCGGACGTTCTCGACGATTTCGCGGCCGAACTTGAGCAACGCGCGCTCGGCATCGCTTAAGCCGGCGGCATCGTAGTCACTGCGTTCCACCGCATCGATCTGCGCTTGCGTGCAGCCGACGCCGAGCGCGATCGGAACGTGCTGGCGCCATTCATAGGCGCCGCCTTCGAGCTGCGCGGCCTGGAGGATCAGAAGCTCGCGGTTGACGGCCGAGAGCTTCTGCTTGTGCAGGATGGAATTGCCGAGCCGCATCGCCGGGATCATGTTGGCCTCGGCATGGGCCATCATGCGAAAGATGTTGAGCTTGACCGGCATGCGGTCGAACGAGGCGCGGATGTCGCCGCTCGTCGTCTCCGGATCAATCAGGGGCAGCCTTGCCACGCGTCTCTCCCTTGGGTTTTCGTTTCTTGTTGTCGTTTGTCCCGCCATCCGCCGCGATCAGCGACAGGAAGAAAGCGAGGTAGCGATCGATCGCCTCGATCACCTTCGGCCGCGGCGACGGCGTCGCGCCCATCACGTAATGCTCGAGGCGGATGTAAATGAGGCCGGCGGCGAACAGCCGCGCGGTCTCGCGCGGATCCGGCGTCGAGACGAGGCCAGCGAGCGCAAAGCCGCGGAAGTAATCCGTCATCATGCTCTGCTCGCGCGCGTAAAAATGATCGGCGAATTTGGCGCGAATGCCGGGCACGCGGTTGCGCTCGGCGGTGATGACCTTCTGGAACTGGTGCTCGCGCGGATCGGACCATTGCTCGACCAAGTCCAACGCAAACTGCCGGCAGAACGCGGCGGGCTGGCGCGCCAGCTGCTTGTAGCGCGGCTCCTCCAGCCGGCTCGCCGAGCTGGCCGGGCCGTGCTCGGCAACGATCGCTTCGAGGATCGCGGCCTTGCCGGGGAAGTGATTGTAGARGCTGCTCTCGCGGATGCCGACACGGCGCGCCAGCTCGCGCATCGAGGCGCCGCCATAGCCGCTCTGCGCAAACAGGTTGAGCGCCTCGGAGAGGATGCGCTCGCGGGTCGTGGGCGCAGCCGCTTCTGCCGCGCTGGAGGTGTGGACAGCCATGCGGCTTGACTAACGAACGATCGTTCGCTAGTCAACCGTACGAACGATCGTTCGTTTCGCCAGTCTGGCGGCAACGATCGCGGCCCGCAAGTCCGCTTCGGGCGCTGTTCTCGCGTTTCAACTCCGCTCCAATGAGAGGCGGAGAGCAATTTTGGGGAGACGACGTCATGGCGCGCTTCGCCCGCCTTCGCGCGGCCTGCATCCTGCTGCCGATGCTCGCAGCAAGCACAGTTCAAGCCCAAAACACAAAATACGATCCCGGCGCCGACGACAAGACCATCAAGATCGGCACCACCGCGCCGCTGAGCGGCCCGGTCTCGGCCTTTGCGCAGATCGCGAAATCGGCGGAAGCCTATTTCCGCAAGGTCAACGACGACGGCGGCGTCAACGGCCGCCGCATCCAGATGATCATCGCCGACGATGCCTACAGCCCGCCGAAGACGGTGGAGCAGACGCGGCGGCTGGTCGAGAGCGAGGAAGTCCTGTTGATCTTCGGCGGCGTCGGCACGCCCACCAACAGCGCCGTGCACAAATATCTCAACGACCGCAAGGTGCCGCAGCTCTTTTTGGGCTCGGGCGCGGCGAAGTGGGACGATCCGAAGAATTTTCCCTGGACCGTCGGCTGGCAGCCGACCTATCGCGACGAGGCGATCGCCTATGCCAAATACATCAAGGCGAGCCATGCCAATGCGAAGATCGGCGTGCTCTACCAGAACGACGATCTCGGCAAGGACTATCTGAAGGCCCTGGAGGAAGGCCTCGGCAGCGGTGAAGCCATCGTCGCACGCGCGGCCTACGAGACCACGGCGCCGACCGTGGACACGCAGATGCTCCAACTGAAGACCGCCGGCGCCGATGTGGTGCTGGTGGCGGCGACGCCGAAATTTGCCGCACAGGCCATCCGCAAGATCGGCGAGATCGGCTGGAAGCCTGTGACGATCATTTCCAACGTCTCGGCCTCGATCAGCGGCGTGCTGGAGCCGGCCGGCAAGGACAATTCCACCGGAATCATCTCCAGCCAGTATTTGAAGGACGCGACCGATCCGGCCTCGAAGGACGATGCCGGCTACAAGGAATGGGTCGCCTTCATGGACAAGTATCTGCCCGAGGCCAACAAGAGCGACTGGCTCAACGTCTACGGCTACACCATCGCGCAGACGCTGGTCACGGTGCTGAAGGCATCCGGAAACGACCTCACCCGCGCCAACGTGATGAAGCAGGCGACGACCATGAAGGACGTGCGCCTGCCGATGCTGATCAACGGCACCGCGGTGAACAATTCCCCTGAGCATTACACGCCGATGACGAGCCTCCAGCTCATCCGCTTCGACGGCACGCGCTGGGTGCCGTTCGGCGACCTCCTGAAGAACTGAGCGATGCGGGGGTTGCGGATCGGCAGCATGCGGGTCGATCTCGTCAGCGAGATCGCCGCGCTCGCCTTCGACAAGACCTGGCTGTTCGCCAACGTCACCGACGCGGTGATCGCGGAGAACCGGAGCTGGCTCGATCATCGCTATATCGAGCCGGAGACCGGCCGCTTCATCCTGAGCCACCACTCCTATCTCGTGCGCACGCCGCACTGGACCGCCATCGTCGACACCTGCTGCGGCAATCACAAGCATCGACCGCGCGTGCCGGTGTGGAACGATCTCAACCAGCCCTATCTCGACAACATGCGGGCGCTGGGCGTCGCGCCCGAGCAGGTCGACTTCGTGATGTGCACGCATCTGCATGTCGACCACGTCGGCTGGAACACGCGCCTGATCGACGGCCGCTGGGTCCCGACCTTTCCCAACGCGCGCTATCTGATGGGACGCGCCGAATACCGCCACTTCGAGGCCGCGCACAACGCATCGCCGAAGAGCCCGGTGAACCATGGCTCGTTCGCGGATTCGGTGCTGCCGGTGGTCGCGGCCGGCCTCGCCGAATTCGTCGAGACCGATCATCGCCTGTTCGATGACCGCGACGCGGCCCTGCGCTTCGCGCCGGCGCCGGGGCACACCGCCGGCAACATGCAGATCCATCTGAACGGCGGCCACGACCACGCGGTGATGTCGGGCGACGTCATCCATCATCCGATCCAGTGCGCCGCGCCGTGGCTGTCGAATGCCGCCGATGTCGATCCGGCCGCGGCAATCGCGACACGGATGGCGCTGCTGGAGGAGATCGCGGACACGCCGAGCTATCTGCTCACCGGCCACTTTCCCGCCCCGACCGCGGGACGCGTGATCCGGCATGGCGAGGCCTACAGATTTCGTTTCGAGGATTAGGGGAAACCATCATGAAGCTGCGCATCGTCACGCTGTCATTGCTCGCATTGTTGTCGGCGGCGTTGCCGGCACGCGCCGAGGATCCTGCCGCCTACCCCACCCACAAGATCAAGATGCTGCTGCCCTACGCGGCCGGCGGCGGCGGCGACGTGGTCGGCCGGCTGCTCGCGGACAAGATGGGCAAGTCGCTGGGACAGAGCATCTATATCGAGAACCACACGGGTGCTGCCGGCACGCTCGGTACGCAGATGGTCGCGACATCGCCGAACGACGGCTACACCATCACCGTCGGCGGCATGACCACGCATGTGCTGGCACCCGCGATCTATCCAAAGCTACCCTACGATTCGATCAAGGATTTTACGACCATCGGCCGCGTCGGCGTTTCCTCGATCATCCTGGTGGCGACCAAGGATTTTGCCGCCAACGACATCAAGGGCCTGATCGCGCTCGCCAAGAGGGGGGAACCGATCCAGTACGGCAGTTGGGGCATCGGCTCGACCGGGCAGTTCTGCGCGGAAATCCTGATGCAGCAGACCGGCATCAAGATGGAGCACGTGCCGTTCAACGGCATCGCGAAACTCGCCGGCGACCTGCTCGGCGGCCACATTTCGCTGGCGACGCTCGACGTAGCGACCGCGACGCCGCTGGTGAAGGACGGCTCGATCAAGGCGCTGGCGGCCTGCGGCGAACGCTCGCCGAGCCTGCCGGATGTGGCAAGCTACAAGGAGCAGGGCGTGCCGTTCGACCGCAGCCTGTCCTGGGCGATGTATGCGCCCGCGGACCTCGCCGGACCGGTCGCGCAAAAACTGTCGGCGGCGCTCAAGGACGCGCTCGGCGACGCCGAGGTGAAGGCGAAGCTGCTGGCGCTCGGCATCACGCCGCAATTCGTCTCCGGTGAGGAGCAGCGCGACATCAACGCGCGCGACATCGCGGCCTGGAAGCAGGTTGCCAAGGACGCAGGCATCGAGGTCAAGTGAATCGAGGTCGAGTGAGACAGCTGACAACGGGAGCGCGGGCATGAGCCGCATCTTCGGCGCGGTGCGCCAGAACGGATATGTGGTGCGGGACATCCACGCCGCGATGAAGCACTGGATCGACGTGATGGGCGTCGGCCCCTGGTACTACATGGACCGCGTCAAGACCGACTGGTTCCGCCATCGCGGCCAGGACTCCGCCGTCGAGATGAGCATTGCGCTGGCCAATTCCGGCGATCTCCAGATCGAGCTGATCCAGCAGCGCACCGACGCGCCCTCGATGTACAAGGAGTTCCTCGATGCCGGCCGTGAAGGCCTCCAGCACATGTCGTACTGGAGCCACGACTACCAGGCGCTCTACGACAAGGCGATCGGGCTCGGCTACAGGATCGGCCATGAGGGCCAGATCGGCGGCGACAAGGGACGCTTTGCCTATTTCGACACCCAGGCCCATCCGGGAACAGTGATCGAGATCTCCGACATCAGCGGCACCAAGGGCCCGTTCTTCGAGCGCGTCCGGCAGGCGGCAGCGAGCTGGGACGGCACGCGGCCGATCCGCGAGGTCGGCGCGAAATCGTAAGACCGGTCACTGGCCACGGCGTCCGCATATGAGGTGGGCGTTCTGCGCGCTGAAGCTTCCGCAGCGTCATGGCCGGACTTGTCCCGGCCATCCACGTGCCAGCCAAGCGGAACGAAGAACGTGGATGCCCGGGCCTTCGCCTCGCCGGAGCGGCTTCGGCCGCGCAGGCGGGACAAGCCCGGGCATGACGACGTCGTGTAAATCGTCAAATATGATTGCCTCGGAACGCTGGCAGGAAGCGCCGGACGAAACCAAATAGAAATTGTATTGCGGCCCCGGTCGGATATTGTTTCCGGCATTTCCAGATCCCGGCTTGGGGGCCGTGATGAAATTCTTTTATCTGTTTGTTGTCAGCGCCCTGGCGCTCGCCTTCCAGCCTGCCGCGGCCTTCGCCGACCAGCGCATGGCGCTGGTGATGGGCAATTCCGCCTATCAGCGCGCGCCGCGCCTCTCCAATTCCGTCAACGACGCCAACCTTCTGGTCGAGACCTTCAAGAAGGCCGGCTTCACCGTGGTCGACGCCCGCAACGACCTGTCCGCCCAGGACATGCGGCGCACCTTGCGTGATTTCGGCGCCAAGGCCCGCAGCGCCGATATCGCCGTGGTCTACTATGCCGGCCACGGCATCGAGATCGACGGCAACAACTATCTCGTGCCCGTCGATGCCCAGCTCGAGAACGACACCGACGTCTATGACGAGACCATCGGGCTCGACCGCGTGCTGGTCGCCATCGAGCCCGCGAAACGGCTGCGCCTCGTCATTCTCGACGCCTGCCGCGACAATCCGTTCGCCAAGAACATGAAGCGCACGATGGCCTCCCGTGCGGTGGCGCGGGGCCTCGCGAAAGTCGAGCCGTCGAGCCCGAACACGCTGGTGGCGTTCGCCGCCAAGGCCGGCCTCACCGCGCTCGATGGCGACGGCAAGAACAGCCCGTTTGCGACCGCGCTGGCGCACCACCTCGCAACGCCCGGCCTCGATCTGCGCAAGGCGTTCGGCTATGTCCGCGACGAGGTGCTTCAGACCACCACCAACAGGCAGGAGCCGTTCATCTATGGCTCGCTCGGCGGCGACGACGTCGTGCTGGCGCCGGCGGCCGCGCCCCCTCCTCCACCTCCGATGCCCGTCGTGTCCGCTGATACGAGCGCATCGCGCGACTACGAGTTCTCGGAGCGCATCGGAACCGTCGAAGCCTGGGACGTCTACATCGCGGCCCATCCGAGCGGGTTCTACACCGATCTGGCAAAGGTCCAACGCAACAAGCTCGCCGCAGCCGCCGGTCGCACCGCGACTGCCGCGGTCGGGATTGAGCCGAAGAAGGTGCAGACCGCGCCCGTTCTGCCACCCCCGGAGGCCGCAAAGCCCGTCGCCGCACCGAAGCTTGCGGCAGCTCCGGCCATCGTCACGCCGCTCGCTCTCGTCACCACCCCGGCAACCGAGACGAAGAGCGTCGCCGCCGTGCCGGCATCGACCTGCACCACGCGCACCGCGCGGCGCGGCAACGATGCCGCCGGCGGTCCCTTCATTCCGGTCTCGATCAAGCCGAATGTCGAGGGTGCGAGCGTCCGGACCATCGCCGTCTCTCCCAATGCCAGGGAGATCGCGACCGCCGGCGACGACGGCATGATCCGGCTTTGGGAGGCCTCCTCGTTCCGGCTGACGCGCGTGCTGAAGGGACATTCCGGTCCGGTCTACGCGCTCGACTACTGGACCGACGGCACCCAGCTCGCCTCCGCCGGATGGGACGGCAAGGTCAAGGTGTGGGATCTCAAAAGCGACAGCCCGAGCCTGAGCTTCGATGCCGGCGCAAAACAGTTCGCGGTCGCCTTCGCGCCGGAAGCATCGCTCAAATATCTGGCGTCGGCCGGCGAGGATGGCGTGGTGAGGATCTGGAATCTCGCGACCCGCGAGCTCGCCAAGAGCAGGCTCGACCACCAGAGCGCCGATCCCGCGCGCGCGGCGGTCCGCTCCCTGAGCTACGCGCCCTCCGGCTCGGGCGAGTTCGTCTCGGCCGGCTTTGACGGCAAGATCAGGTTCTATCGCACCAGCGGCACCATCGACGCCAAGGACGCCTATGGCCGCAAGGCGCTGCGCGTGGCCTATTCGCCCGATGGGATGCGCGTGGTCACCGCCGGCTCCGATGCGGAGCTGGGTTCGGCAAAAGTGTGGGACGCGAGGGGCGGCAGCTCGCGGCTCCTCGCCGGCCATCGGGATTACGTCGTGTCCGCGAGCTGGTCCGCAGACAGCAAGCGCATCGTGACCGGCGGCGGCGGGCGCGACAAATCGGTGAATTTGTGGGACGCCGACAGCGGCCGCCTGCTGGCGAGCTTCGCCGGCCATCAGGAGGATGTCGAGGCCGTGGCGTTCTTTCCGGGCGGGACGCGGCTGATCTCCGCAAGCGAAGACAAGACCATCAAGGTCTGGGACATCGCCGAACGGCGCGCATTGCTGACCGCCATCGGCTTCGGCGACGACGGCTATGTCAGCTATACACCGGAAGGGTGCTACGCCGGATCGAGCGGCGTCGAAAGCCGGCTCAGCATCTTCAACGGCAGCCGCTACGAGCCGATGTCGCTGGAAGCGCGCAAGGCGATGCAGGAACCGGCAGGATTCACCTCGCTGCTGGCGCGGTAAATCACAGACACCACCCGCTCTGTGGTATGCTTCACGTCCAGCGTTCAGCGAGGCGACCATGTCCGATGCTGATAAGGTTTTCGCGGGCTCCATCCCCGGGATCTACGACACCTATTTCGTGCCGCTGATCTTCTCCGATTATGCCGACGACATCGCAAGGCGCGTCGCGGCGCTCGCGCCTTCGGCATTGCTGGAGACGGCCGCGGGCACCGGCGCGGTGACGCGCGCCGTGGCCGCCGCACTGCCTCACGGCCTCCGCTATGTTGCGACCGACCTCAACGAACCGATGCTCGCGATTGCGGCGCAGCGTCAGCGCGCGGATCCGCGCATCTCCTGGCGTCAGGCCGATGCGTCGGCCTTGCCCTTCGATGATGCCGGGTTCGACATGGTCTGCTGCCAGTTCGGCGCCATGTTCTTTCCGGACCGCGTCAAGGCGTATGCGGAGACGAAGCGCGTCCTGAAGCCGAACGGCACGTTCGTGTTCAATGTCTGGGACCGCATCGAGGAGAATGTGTTCGCGCATGAGACGACGATGGCCCTCGGCAAGCTGTTTCCCGATGACCCTCCCCGTTTCATGGCGCGGACGCCGCACGGCTATTTCGACAAGGCCGTCATCAAGGCCAATCTGGAGCAGGCGGGCTTTCGTCACATCTCGATTGAAACGCTTCCCGCGGTGAGCCGCGCTCCGACTCCCGACCTCGTGGCCTTCGCCTACTGCCAGGGAACGCCGCTGCGCGGCGAGATCGAGGCAAGAAGCGGCGGCGACCTTCAGGCAGCGACCGACGCCGTCACCGAGGCGATCCGGGCACGCCATGGATCCGGACCGGTCGAGGCCAAGATTCAAGCCCTGGTGATCACGGCGCGTCCCTAACCGCGGGACCAGCGCGATCTGCTTCCGGTCAAGGGCGCGAGGACAAGCGAGCAACGACAGTGACTGTAGAGCCAACTGGAAGAGTCGTCATAACGCTTCACGGCATCCGCACCTATGGCCGGTGGCAGGAGCGGTTGCGGAATATCCTCGAGAAGGACCAACGATGGCAGCATGAAGAACGGCGGGAAGTACTGGTCTACAAGTACGGTTTCTTCACCCTGTTTTCATTCCTGATTCCATTTCTTCGAAACCTGGCGGTGAAGCGATTCAGGGAATACCTCGAATCCATCTTCGAAACGGAGCCTCCGCGGCGCGTCGACATCATCGCACATAGCTTCGGAACGTATCTGGCGATAGAAGCGTTGGCGAGCCCGAAGCTTCCGATCGGCGTTCGGATCCACACTGCAATCCTGTGCGGCAGCGTGCTCCCGCCAAATCGCAATCTCAGCCGTCTTCTCGGCCAGAGCCGCACAGTCGGCCGAGTCGTCAATGACTGCGGCATCCATGACGACATATTGCTGCTGACTCTGCCGATACTTGGTGTTGGCATGGCGGGGCGCCTCGGTCTGCACGGCCTCGAAGGTCGCACGCTGCGCAATCGATACCACCGCCTTGGCCACAGCGGATACTTCGAGCGGGCCGGAGGCCGATCCTATGATGGATTCATGCGACGCTGGTGGCTGCCGCTCCTCTTGAGCGACGAGCTTCCGTCCGACAGGGACCGCAGACCCAGCCGTCCACCGCTCTCCGATCGCTTCTGGCGCCTGTTGGGCGAGAATGACGGGACACTTGCCATTGCCCTGTACGCAGGAATTCTATTTTCGCTGTCCGGGACTTTCGCCTATCTGTGGCGCGAGGCCGTCGCACAGCAGAAGATTGCGGTCGCCAACGAGAGTCATGCGCTGAGCGCGCTCTCGCGCATCGCCACCGGAAATCATCGATCAGTGGACGCGGTCAAGCTCGCCCTCGCGGCTTGGCCTCGGCTTGATCTTCGACCGTTCGCAACGCAATCATCTGGCAAATATCGTCCCAAGACTGATGCAGCTCTTCAGGCGCTTGCTGGAGCGATCGGCGCCGACCCCGGGCTGACGCGACGAATGCGGCACGACGGTCCCGTCATAGGCGCGATACTGACCAAGGACGAGCAGCGACTACTGTCCTGGTCCAAGGATGGCACCTTGCGCGCGTGGAACACATCGAACGGACGCCAAATTGGACCCGCAATGAGACATTTGCGCCAGATCGAGAAAGCACTCCTCTCAAGCGACGACAAGCGCATCCTCTCCTGGGACAACAACGAACTGCGAATGTGGGATGCAACCACCGGACTTCAGATCGGTCCAACCATGACCGACAAGGAATCGATCCGCGGCGCTCTCATAACGAGCGATGAGCGCCACATCATCTCGTGGGGCTCCGATCTGCTGATCTGGAATACTCCGTCCGAACAGCAGCAATCGCCGATAAGGATTCCGGAGGTGTTCATTCGCGATGCCTCTGCCGTCATGGCTGGACAGAGGCTCGTCTCCTGGAACAGCAGCCAGATCATCGTGCGTGACGTCGCAACCGGCGCCCAGCTCGGGCCCACGACGGAACACGATGTCAGTTCCGAGGATTGCCG
>NZ_JBFULT010000161.1:0-13284 GCF_054049755.1 Bradyrhizobium sp. P5_C11_2 | reverse complement strand
GATCCTGGCGTACTACAATTTCGTCCGCACCGCCGACGACATCGCCGACCACGCGACGCTGCCGGCCGACCAGAAGCTCGCCTATCTCGACCTGCTCGAAGCGGAGCTGCTCGGCAAGGGCGACACCCAGGCCGAGGCCGTCAGTCTGCGGCACGCGCTGGCCGAACGCGGCATGGCGCCACGCCATGCGCTCGATGTGCTCATCGCGTTCCGCATGGACGTCACCAAGCTGCGCTACGAAAATTGGGACGAGGTGATCCACTATTGCCGCTATTCGGCGATGCCGGTCGGCCGTTTCATGCTCGACGTCCACGGCGAGAGCACCTCGACCTGGGCCGCCTCGGACGCGCTTTGCGCGGCCCTTCAGATCAACAACCACCTCCAGGATTGCGGCAAGGATTTTCGCGAGCTCAATCGCGTCTACCTGCCGCGCGATGCGCTGGCCGCGAGCGGCGCCTCGGTCGAGCAGCTTGGCCTGACGCAGTCGCCACCGGCGATGCTGGCCTGCCTGCAGGCGCTCGCCGTGCGCAACGAAGCGCTTCTCAACGAGAGCAAGTCGCTCAGCGCGGAGGTCCGGGACTTCCGCCTCGGCGTCGACATCTCGGTGATCCAGGCCTATGCCGACCGCATCGTGCGCCTGCTCAAGGTGCGCGATCCGCTGCGCGAGCGGGTGCATCTCAACAAGTTCGAGCTCCTCGCCTTCAGCCTCGCCGGCATGATCGGCGAAGCCGGCCGCCGCGCGATCGGGCGCCGGGCCATTACCAAACCGGGGGCTGCTCATGACGCTTGAGGCGACCTCGCCCGGCGCCAATTATGGCTCGACCGCATCCGGCAGCTCGTTCTACGCCGCGATGCGCATCCTGCCGCGCGACCAGCGCGAGGCGATGTTCCAGATCTACAGCTTCTGCCGCCAGGTCGACGACATCGCCGATTCCGATGGACCGCGCGACGAGCGGCTCGCCGCGCTCCAGGTGTGGCGCGACGACATCGACGCGCTCTATCAGGGCCATCCGCCGGAGCGCCTGAAGGACTACGTTGGCTCGGTGAAGACGTTCGGGCTGAAGCGCGAGGATTTTCTGGCCATCGTCGACGGCATGGAGATGGACGTGCCGCAGGACATCCGCGCGCCCGACATGGCGACGCTCGATCTCTATTGCGATCGGGTCGCGAGCGCGGTGGGGCGGCTGTCGGTGCGGGTGTTCGGCCTGCCGGAAGAGGACGGCATCCTGCTCGCCCATCATCTCGGCCGCGCGCTCCAGCTCACCAACATCCTGCGCGACATCGACGAGGACGCCACGCTCGGGCGGCTCTATCTGCCGCGCGAAGCCCTGCTGCATGCCGGCATCACCTCGAACGAGCCGAACCGTGTGATCGCCGAGCGGGCGCTGTCGAAGGTCTGCCTGCCGCTGGCACAGCGCGCGAAGGTGCATTTCGAGAAGTCGGACGAGATCATGAACCGCAACAGGCGCCGCGCGGTGCGCGCGCCGCGGATGATGTCGAAATACTATCATGCCATTCTGGACCTCCTGATCGCGCGCGGCTTCAACGCACCGCGCGAGCCGGTGCGTGTGTCGAAGGTCACGCGCATCGCGATCCTGCTCCGCTACGCTCTCATCTGATGCAAAACACAGCTCACATCATCGGTGCCGGCATTTCCGGCCTCTCCGCCGCCGTGCGGCTCGCCAATGCCGGCTTCAAGGTCGCCGTGCACGAGGCGACGCACCAGGCCGGCGGCCGCTGCCGCTCCTATTTCGACGGCGCCACCAATCTCACCATCGACAACGGCAATCATCTGCTGCTGTCGGGCAACAGCCACGCGCGCGCCTATGCGCGCTCGATCGGCACCGAGGCGGGCCTGGTCGGGCCGGAGCGGGCGCAGTTTCCGTTCGTCGATCTCGCGACCGGGCAGCGCTGGCAGATCGATCTCGGCGACGGCCGTCTGCCGACCTGGGTGCTCGACGAAGCCCGTCGCGTTCCCGACACCGGGCTCACCGACTATCTGAAGCTGGCGCCGCTGATCTGGGCATCGGAGCAGACGCTGGTCGGCAAATCCATTCCCTGCGAGGGCGTTCTTTATCAGCGTCTGGTGCAGCCGCTGCTGCTCGCAGCGCTCAACGTCGATCCGCCCGAGGGCTCGGCCGGGCTTGCCGGCGCGATCGTGCGCGAGACGTTGCTTGCGGGCGGGCAGGCCTGCCGTCCCCTGATCGCGCGCGACGGTCTCAGCGCCGTGCTGATCGAGCCTGCCGTGCAATTCCTGACCGAGCGTGGTCACTCCGTTCAGCTCGGTCATGAGCTGCGGTCCTTCGTCACCAATGACGGCAAGGTCGGTGCGCTGAATTTCGGCGGCGAGGATTTGATCCAGCTTGGCGCCGGCGATGTCATCGTGATGGCGGTGCCGCCGCGCGCCGCAGCTAACCTGCTGCCGGGCCTGAAGACGCCGACCGAATTCCGCGCCATCGTCAACGCGCATTTCCGCATCGAACCGCCGCCGGGTTCGGCTCCGATCCTGGGCGTGATCGGYGGGACGGTCGAGTGGCTGTTCGCGTTCCCGAACCGGCTCTCCGTGACCATCAGCAATGGCGACCGCCTGGTCGACATGCCGCGCGAGGAACTCGCGCAGGCGATCTGGAACGACGTCTGCAAGGCGGGCGGTGTGTCCGGCGAGCTGCCGCCTTGGCAGATCGTGCGCGAGCGCCGCGCCACTTTTGCCGCCACGCCGGCGCAGAATGCCTTGCGTCCCGGCCCGGTCACCGCGCTGAAAAACCTGTTCCTTGCCGGCGACTGGACTGCTACGGGATTGCCTGCAACCATCGAGGGATCGGTCCGGTCCGGCGATCGCGCCGCCGATCTGGTTCTGGCCGCCAAGGGATCCTGAGAAGCGGCCCTGACGGGCATTGTCCCGGTCAATTCCAATCAAACTATCGGAGCAATCGAGCAAGATGGATTCCGTGAACGCGACCGCCCGCGAAGCCTTGGAATCGAAGATCCTGGAATCGAGCATTGCGTCAGCCACGCAAGGCGTCCTCGGCTTCCAGCAATCCGACGGCCATTGGGTGTTCGAGCTCGAGGCCGACTGCACGATCCCGGCCGAATATGTTCTCTTGCGCCATTATCTCGCCGAGCCGGTCGACACCGTGCTCGAAGCCAAGATCGGCAATTATCTCCGCCGCGTGCAGGGCGCCCATGGCGGCTGGCCGCTGGTGCATGACGGTGAGTTCGACATGAGCGCCAGCGTGAAGGCGTACTTCGCGCTGAAGATGATCGGGGACTCCATCGACGCGCCGCACATGGTGCGCGCGCGCGAGGCGATCCACGCCCGCGGCGGCGCCATTCACAGCAACGTCTTCACGCGCTTCATGCTGGCGATGTTCGGGGTCGTGACCTGGCGCGCGGTGCCGGTGCTGCCGATCGAGATCATGCTGCTGCCGTTCTGGTCGCCGTTCCACATCAACAAGATCTCCTACTGGGCGCGCACCACCATGGTGCCGCTGATGGTTATCGCCGCGCTCAAGCCGCGCGCGAAGAATCCGAAGGGCGTCGGCATCGACGAGCTGTTTCTCCAGGATCCGCGCTCGATCGGCATGACTGCGAAGGCGCCGCACCAGAGCATGGCCTGGTTCCTGCTGTTTCGTTCGCTCGATGCCATCTTGCGCGTGATCGAGCCGCTGTTTCCGAAGAGCCTGCGCCAGCGCGCCATCGATACGGCGCTCGCCTTCAGCGAGGAGCGGCTCAACGGCGAGGACGGCATGGGCGCGATCTATCCGCCGATGGCCAACCTCGTCATGATGTACGATGCGCTCGGCAAGGACGAGACCTATCCGCCGCGCGCGGTCACGCGCCGGGGCATCGACAGGCTGCTGGTGATCGGCGAGGAGGAGGCCTATTGCCAGCCTTGCGTCTCTCCGGTCTGGGATACGACGCTGACCGCCCACGCGCTGCTGGAAGCCGGCGGCGACAAGGCGGTGCCCGCGGCCAAGCAGGGCCTCGACTGGCTGATCCCGAAGCAGGAGCTCGAGGTGAAGGGCGACTGGGCGGTGAAGCGGCCCGATGTGCGTCCGGGCGGCTGGGCCTTCCAGTACAACAACGCGTACTATCCCGATCTCGACGACACCGCGGTGGTGGTGATGTCGATGGACCGCATGCGCCGGGAGCACGGCGCGACCGGCTATGACGCCGCGATCGACCGCGCCCGGGAGTGGATACTGGGCATGCAGAGCGACGACGGCGGCTGGGCTGCCTTCGACGTCAACAACCTCGAATATTACCTGAACAACATCCCGTTCTCCGACCACGGCGCGCTGCTCGATCCGCCGACGGAAGACGTCACCGCCCGCTGCATCTCCATGCTGGCCCAGCTCGGCGAGACCGCGAAGACCAGCAAGCACGTCGCCGACGGGGTCGCCTATCTCAGGAAGACCCAGCACCCGGAGGGGTCCTGGTACGGCCGCTGGGGCATGAACTTCATCTATGGAACCTGGTCGGTGCTCTGCGCCCTCAACATGGCCGGCGTCCGCCACGACGACCCGATGATTCGCAAGGCCGCCGACTGGCTGGCCTCGATCCAGAACCCGGACGGCGGCTGGGGCGAGGACGCGGTCAGCTACCGCCTGGACTACAAGGGCTGGGAAGCCGCCCCCTCGACCGCCTCGCAAACGGCATGGGCCTTGCTTGCCCTGATGGCGGCAGGCGAGGTTGATCACCCGGCCGTCGCCCGCGGGGTGGAGTACCTGATTGCAACACAGAACGAAAAAGGACTGTGGGACGAGCAGCGGTACACCGCCACAGGCTTTCCCCGTGTATTCTATCTACGGTATCATGGTTACTCGAAGTTCTTCCCGCTGTGGGCGCTGGCGCGGTATCGGAACTTGCGGGACACCAACAGCAGGGTGGTAGGGGTCGGAATGTGACTTTGGGGACGGGGGACTATGTTACCGCGGGCAATGCGATTGATCCGCGGCCGATATTGATTGTGACCGGTCTGGTTCAGGAGGCCCGCATCGCGGCCGGGCCTGGCATGGCGGTCATCTGTTCGTCCAGCAGCCCGACCCAGTTACGGGCGCTTCTGACGGTGGTGGATCCCGAAACGATTCGTGGCGTGATCTCCTTCGGCGTGGCCGGCGGGCTCGACCCGACGCTGCGTTCGGGCGACGTCGTGGTGGCGACCGAGGTGCTCGCGGGCGACGCCCGCTGGGGCGCCGGCCTGTCGCTCAGCGACGACCTCATCGACAAGCTGACCTCCGGCCGCCGCCGGGTCGTGCGCGGCAGCCTCGCCGGCGCCGAGGAGGTGGTCACCGGGCGCTCCTGCAAGGCGGCGCTGCATTCGGAGACTGGAGCTGCGGCCGTCGACATGGAGAGCCACATCGCGGCTGCCTACGCCGCCGAGGCCGGCTTACCGTTCGCCGCGGTCCGCGTCATCAGCGACCCCGCCCACCGCGCGCTGCCGGCGCTCGCCCGCGCCGCCATCAAGCCGAACGGCCAGATCGACCTCGCGGCCGTCCTGCGCGGCATCGTGCGCAATCCGACAGCGCTGCATGGACTGGTCTCGACCGGCATCGACTTCAACCGCGCGCTGCGCAGCTTGCGCGGCTGCCGCGACTTCCTGATCGGCACCGAGCTCGCGGAGAGCGAGGCGCTGGTGTCGAAGGCGGCCTGAGCGTCGTCTTCGATCCAATCAAGAAAAGGTCCGGTCGCGCGACCGGGCCTTTTTCGTTTTGATGTTCGTAGCCCGGATGGGGCGTCGCGAAGCGTGCGCATAGCGATCTGCTCACAAGGCTGACATCGCCTCTTCGAGGATATCGAGCGCCCGGTCGAGTTCATCGCGCGAGATCGTCAGCGGCGGGCATAGCGTGACCACGTTGCCGCCGCCGAGCTTGAAGCTCAGGCCCGCCTCCAGGCAGCGATACAAGAGGCGCTCCGCGAGCGCGTTGGCCTCGGCCTCGTCGCGGCGGCCGATCTCGACGCCGAGATAGAGACCTGCGCCGCRCACCTCGGAGATCAGGGGGTACCGGTCTGCCATCGATCGCAGCCGTTCGAGGGCGTGCGCGCCGAGGACGCGCGCTGCCGCAAGCAGCCCTTCCTCCGCGATCACATCGAGCGTGGCAAGGGCTGCAGCGCAGCCGACCGGGCTCTTCTCGTGGGTGTAGTGGCCGAGCGCTCCCTCGGGCACCACGTCGAGATCGGCCCGTGCCACGATGGCCGCCATCGGCATGATGCCGCCGCCCAGTCCCTTGCCCAGCACGAGAATGTCGGGCGCAGTTTCGGCCTGCTCGCAGACGAACATGGTCCCGGTGCGGCCGAGGCAGCTCGGCACCTCATCGAAGATCAGGAGCGCCCCGTGCCGATCGCAGCTCGCGCGCACGCGGGGCCAGAAGCCGGGCGGCGGCAGTTCGACCGTGGTCCAACGCATCGGCTCGGCGATCACGGCCGCGACGTCGCCCTGCACCTCGAGGACATAATCGATGTAGTCGGCGAGGCGCTCATGCGCGCGGCCGTCCTGTCCGAAGAAGCGCGCGGCCAGTCCCGGCGGCGGCACATGCTCCGTGCCCGGCAGCAGCGGGCCGGCGCCGCGCCGAAACAGGGCTTCGCCGCCGACCGAGACCGCGTCGAGATTGGCGCCGTGGAAAGCATCCCACATGGACAGCGTCTTGTGTCGCCCCGTTGCGTAGCGGGCGAGCTTCAGTGCCATGCCGATTGCAGCTGACCCGCTGGGTGCCAGCAGCACCTTCTCCAGGGGCGCCGGCGTGAGTTCGGCGAGGCGCCGGGCGAGGTCGATGGCGGACTTGTTGGTGTAGCGGCGCGGGCAGAAGGGCAGGGTATCGAGTTGCGACTTGATGGCCGCCACCACGCGAGGATGACCGTAGCCGACCTGATGCACACTGTTGCCGTGGAAATCGAGGATGCGCCGCCCCTGGAGATCGACGATGTGGCTGCCTTCGGCGGCGGTGGCCACGTTCAGGCACGGCGTTGACAGCGACTGTCGCAGGAACCAGCGCTCGTCCTCGTCGAGGCAACTTTGGGTCTCTGCGTCGAGGTGGCGCTTCTGAAACGATCGCCGCTCCGCCGACAAATTGACGTCGCCCTCAGAGGCGCTCATGCCGGACTCGCTTATCTCAGACACGCTCATGTCAGACTCCTGGCCGCTCTCCGCGGGCCAGCCGGCCCTCGATCGCAGCGATCACCGGGATGATGTCGGCGACGCCGTCGATCACGTAATGGGCGCCGGCGCCTTCCAGCCGCTCGACTGCGGCCGCGCGCCGCTCGGCGAAGGCTTTCGGCGGCAACGCCGCCGTGTCGGCGAGCGACAACCCGAACACGTTGCCGGTGACGGCAACGCCGACGGTCCAGCAGCCGCCGTTGAGACCTTCCTTGATACCGACCTCGGTGTCGTCGACCTTGACGCAGCTCCAGGCCGGCCAGACGGCGAGCTCCAGAAAGGCCTTGTAGAGCATGAAGGGCGTGGGTCGGCCGTCGGGCGTGTCCCCGGTGCAAACGATGCTGTCAGGCGAATAGCCCTGCGCCGCCGCAACCGGAATGACCTCGGCCATGATCTCGCGCGTGTAGCCCGTGCTCGAGCCGATCTTCAGGCCGCGGCGCCGCAGGCCGGCGACAGCCTCGGCCACGCCCGGGATCACGTCGGCGTAGCGGGCGGCGACCTCGACATTCATCGGCACGAACACGGCGTAGAGCGCATCGATGTCGGCTTCGATAGGCTCGCGCCCATGCCTGTCGCGCCACGCGGCGGCGATCCGGGGCAAGCGCAGGAGGGCGGCGATGTGCGGGCGCTTGGCCATGCCCATCGGCCCGCGCGCCTCGTCGACGGTGATCGTCACTCCGAAGCGCGCGAATGCCTCGACGAACACGCCCATCGGCGCCAGCGAGCCGTGATCCACCGTCGTGCCGGCCCAGTCGAACACGACGGCCCGGACGTGCTGGAATTTATCGGTCATGTCGTTCGGCTCCCGGACGTCAATTCGTCAATCACTTCCTCGGCGATCGCAAACGAGGTGCTGGCGCCAGTGCCGCTGGTGATCATGACGAGGCGCACAGTTTCAGATGGGCGGTCGATCAGCATCAGCCGGTCGGACGCCGAGGCGTAGGTGCCGATCCAGCGCTCGCGGATGACAGGTGTTGGCCAGGCCATAACCTGCCGGAATTCGTCCATGATCAACTCGTCCACCGTATCCGGACCGAATGGGTCCGGCGTCGCGTCGTAGTGGTGGGAATCGCCGACGACGAGCGAGCCATCCTCGCTCTGCACGGCGATCAGATGCACACCGTTGGCCAGATGCTGGCCCTGCTCGGATTCGAGCCGCTGCTTCAGTGCGGCGGTCTCCGGCAGTTCGGCGTAGCCGAGATAACGCACGAGGCCGAGGTCCGACATCACGGCCGCGTTGAAGCGCGGCATCGCGCTCGCCGATGCGACCCGCAGCATGTGCAGCTTGCATCGGACGAGGCCGTAGCTCGCCAGGCGTTCCGGATAGAGGCTCAGGAAATCGTCGCCGGGGCAGACCACGCAGAGCCGGGCCCTGACCGGCCCTCGTGTGGTGTCGATGACCGGCGGTGTCACCGCCTTGGCCAGCGTCTGATACAGGAAGGTGACGCCGTGCACTTCGGCCAGCCAGCGCGCCAGTGCCGGCACCGCGATGCGCGACTCCACCCGCAAATCGTGCGGGCTCGCCAGCACGGCTAGCAGATCGTCGGTCCGCAGCATCGGGAAACGACGGCCCGCATCAGCCGGGCTCAGAAGCTCGCAACCCTCGCCCATCTCGGTGGTGCGGAACGCCTCGAGCACGGCCACGGCTTCCGGTCGTCGCACCGCGACCGCCAGTCCGACATGCTCGATCCTGATGCCCGCGGCCGGGGCCACTTCGGCCCAGACCTGCCGCGACCGCATCGCCCGCTGCCAGCACTGGCCGCGCTGCTGCCCGGTGACGGTGACGAAGCCGAAATTGCGGATCGAGGCGCCGTTCGCCCTCGCATCGCGCTCGATGACCACGACCCGCAAGCCCCGGCGCACGCCCGCAAGCGCATGGGCGAGACCGCAGATGCCGCCCCCGATAACGGCCAGATCGAATTCGTCTCCTGACACGCTCACCGCTTCCTCCACATCTGCGCGCGCGCAAGATAGCCCTGTGTGAGTAACATGTAGATGGCTCGTGTGACGGCGGAGGTGGCGAACACGACCATGGCCATGGCCGCCGCCGGAGCCACGTCGCCAGCGTCATCCATATTGAGCACGGCGATGGCCGCAAGTGTCGTGTGCGGCGCGTAGATGAAGACCACCGCGGAGACTGTCGTCATCGCGTTCACGAACAGATACATGGCAATATCCAGCACGGCCGGCAGGCAAACCGGCAAGGTCACTCGCATGAAGGTACGCCAGAACGGCACCCTGAGCGATGCCGAAACGGTCTCGAATTCCTGGTCGATCTGCTTGAGCGCCGTCACCGCGGTCAGGTGCGAGACGGAGTAGAAATGCGAGATGGTGCAGATGACGAGGATGGCCATCGTGCCGTAGATGAAGTTCAGCGGATTGGCCGGGTTGTTGAAGAAGAAGATGTAGCCGAGGCCGAGCACCAGCCCGGGAACGGCCAAAGGAAGCAGCGCGAGAAACTGCACGAAACCGCGAATGGTGCGAAAGCGCGGGGTCTTCTCGACGAGATAGGCGCCGGCAAAGATCACCGCAGTCCCGAACAGCGCGGTCAGGCCGGCCATGACGAGTGAGTTGAAATAGCTGCGCCAGCCGCCGCCATCCATCATGTCGAAGTCGAAGTTCTTGAAGCTGGGCGTCAGATTGTAGGGCCAGAACGTCGCGATCGAGGCGAAGAAGGACACGCCGAGAAAGACCAGGATCGCGAACGCGATCAKCGAGCAGATCGCCAGCATCGCGCGATCGATCGTGGCGTCGGGCCTGGGCGCATACGGTACGGCGCGCGCGGAGAGCAGCGCCAACTGGCGTCGCTGCATGAGCTGATCGACGACGAAGGCCAACCCCGCGGGCAACAGCAGGATCAAGCCGACCACTGCGCCCATCCGGAAATTCTGCTGCCCGACCACCTGCTTGTAGATGTCGGTCGCGAGYACGTTGAACTTGCCCCCGATGACCTTCGGCACGCCGAAATCGGTGATCACCAGGGTAAAGACGACGAAGACCGCACTGATCAGGCCATAGCGCGCGCCCGGAATGGTCACCGTCCAGAAGGTGCGGCGCGGACTTGCCCGCAGCACTTCCGCCGCCTCATACAGACGCGCGTCCGAAATCGCCAGCGCCGTGGTGATGATGATGAGCGCGTGCGGGAAGGTCCAGAACACCTCGCCCATGACGATGCCGATCGGACCATAGATCGACGCGCCGAACAGCATCCATTTGACGAGGCCCTGGTTCCCGAACAGGTAGACAAGGCTGATCGCGGGCAGCAACGAGGGTGCGAGAATCGGGATCTGCGCGATGATGCGGAACAGCCCCCGTCCAGGCATGCAGGTGCGGGTGAGTCCGTAGGCGTAGACGAAGGCGAGCAGAACGCAGATGACCGTGCTCAGCAGCGACACCCAGACCGAATGCCAGATCGAATCGGCGAGCGTTGGATTGGCGAAATAGGCCTGGAAATTGGCGAGGCCTATGAAGCTGCCATCAGCCGCCTGGAAGCTCTTGGACAGCAGCGCCCAGAGCGGCAGCAACACGGTGACGATCAACCAGAGGCCGAGCGCCACGACCGCGCCGCGCATGATCCAGTCGTCGCGCCCCAGCTTCTGCCGCAGCGGCGCGATCGCGGCGGCACGGTTCGGCAGAATCAGCGTCTCGGTCGCCATCGCTGGTTTCCCGTGTCAGGCCGTCGCGGAGCGCGGCTGGGCAAATACGCGTAACCGCTTCGGCGGCAGCGCGACCTCGATGGTCGCGCCCGAGGAAATGCCGAGGTCGCGCACGGCGTTGATCGAAAAGTCGGCCGAGAAGTTCAGGCTCGTGCCGCTCGCATGCAATGTCGTTGCGAAATGATTGCCGATGAATTCCATGACGCCGACCTGGACCGACAGGCGATTGTCCGAATGCTCGCCGATGTCGCGCACCACCACGTCCTCCGGCCGAAGGCAGACCGTGACGGCCGCGCCTTCGCCGAGCTGTACCTCCTCGCTGAAGTCGAGCACGGCACCCCTGACATTCGCGCGCTTGCTGGTGACGAGGCGTCCCTCCAGAAAGTTCATCTTGCCGACGAAGTCGGCGACGAAAGCGGTCGCGGGTCGGCCGTAGATCTCGTCGGGCGTGCCCACCTGCTCGATCCTGCCATTGCTCATCACCACGATCCGGTCGGACATGGTGAGAGCCTCCTCCTGGTCGTGGGTCACCATGATCGTGGTCAGCTTGAGACGTTGCTGCAGGTCGCGGATCTCGCCGCGCAGCCGCGCCCGGACGCGCGCGTCGAGCGCGGATAGTGGTTCGTCCAGCAGCAGAAGGCCGGGCGATAGCGCCAGCGCCCGGGCGAGCGCGACGCGCTGCTGCTGCCCGCCTGAGAGCTGGGCCGGATATTTGCCGGCTTGCTCGGGCAGGCCGACAAGTTCGAGAAGCTCCTTGACCCGTCTGTCGATCTCGACGCGAGGCGTGCCGGCCGACACCAGGCCGTAGGCCACATTGTCCTTGATCGTCAGGTTCGGGAACAAGGCATAGGACTGGAACACGATGCCGAAGTCGCGCTTGGCGACCGGCAACGTCGAGATGTCCCGCCCGCCTTGATGGATCGACCCGGCGGTCTGCACGTCCAGTCCGGAGATGGCGCGCAACAGCGTGGTCTTGCCGCAGCCGGATGGCCCGRGGAACGAGACGAACTCCCCGGGCATGATGTCGAGGTCGATAGTGTCGAGCGCGGTGAACGCACCAAACTTTTTCGAGAGGTTGCGGATGCGGAGATAGGGCACCGTCGTCGGCGTGCTGTCCATTGTACTGTCCCGCATTGACCGGCGGCGCCCATGCACCGCCGGCTTGGTCGCTCCTGGGATCCCCGGCAGGATCCTCGGTTCAGGTCCCAGTTCAGGTTCTTCAGTTCAGTTCGTCAGTTCTTGGGCTCGGACTTGCCGTCGTAGCGCTTGCTCCACTCCGCCAGGATCTTGTCGCGGTTCTCGGCGGCCCAGGCAAAGTCGTTCTTGATCAGCATCTTGTTGATGTCACCCTGGATGAACTCCATGGAGCTTGCGATGCCGGGCAACGCGACGATGGCGAAGTTCTCGGCGTAGAGCTTGTTGGCCTCCGCCGTCGCGGCCCAGTCGGCAAGCTTCTTCGCCGCCTCGGACTCCTTGGTGGTCTTCATGATCCCGATAGCTTCCATATCCCAGCCGAGGCCTTCCTTGGGCAGGACAATGCTGATGGGCGCTCCACCCTTCTTGGTCTTGTTGGCGCGATACTCGAACGAGAGGCCTATCGTGTACTCGCCGGCGGCGGCCTGTCGGCACGGCTTCGAGCCGGAATGCGTATAGGCCGCGATGTTCTTGTGAAGATCGTCCATGTACTTCCAGCCCTCGTCCCAGCCGAACATCTGGAGCCAGGCGGAGACCATCAGAAAACCGGTCCCCGAGGAGGCCGGGTTCGGCATGGCGATTTGTCCCTGATAGACCGGCTTGGTCAGATCGGCCCAGGAGGCGGGCTCCGGCAGGTTCTTCTTGCTGGATTCCACGGTGTTGACGCAAAAGGCCGATGCCCAGACGTCCATGCCCACCCACTCCGGCGAGGCAGCGGGATCGCGCATCTTGGCGTCGACCTTGTCGAGACCCGCCGGCGCGTAAGGCATCAGCATGCCTTCCTTCTGCAGCAGCATCAGCGAGGTTGCGGCAAGACCCATGACCACATCGGCCTTGGGGCTTGCCTTTTCCGCGAGGAGCTTCGCGGTGATGATGCCGGTGGAGTCGCGGACCCAGAGGATGTTGATGCCCGGATTGGCCTTCTCGAACGCGGCCTTGTAGGGCTTGATCTGATCGGCCTCCAGCGCCGTGTAAACGGTGAGGTCGGCCGCGCGAGCTGCAGTGCTGAGGCAGAACATAGCCGCGGTGATCGACACAACAGCGCATCGCAGACCGCTTGTCGTGCACAGGTTCATGTCGGGCTCCATCGATGTTGGCCACGGGCTGGCACCGTCCGGGCAGGGAACCGATATTGTTAGATGACATTTCCGTGACGTACATGTCGGATTTTGTGCACGGCGCGCCTCGATCGCGGTGTCTCTGCACACATTGAGTGCAATGTCCCCAATGCAAGCGTCTGCTTCGAGCTTCTTCAGCGACTCCGCTTGGCGTGAGCAATGA
>NZ_JBFULT010000160.1:0-13315 GCF_054049755.1 Bradyrhizobium sp. P5_C11_2 | reverse complement strand
CTGGATGCGGAGGAATTCCTCGAGGGGGCCAAGCACCGGGCGCAGCGGATATTCACACTTGGCAACGGCCGGATCATCTCGATCCTGCGCACGCCCATGGCCGACGGCGGCTGGGTCGCGACTCATCAGGACATCACCGAGAGGCGGCGAGACGAGATCCTGCTGGCCGAAAATGCCGCCGAGCTGAAGCTCATCAATGCGCGGTTCGATGTCGCCATCAGCAACATGAACCAGGGACTGTGCCTGTTTGACGCCGACAAGAACCTGGTCGTCTCCAACAGCCGCTACCAGCAGATGTACGATCTGCCGGACGAACTGGTGCGGCCCGGCACGCCGCTGCAACGGATATTGCAGCACTATGCGGATCGCGGCGAAACGAGCTCCCTGACGGTCGGCCAGCATGTCCAGATCATGCCGACCCAGCGACAGCAGGAATACGCGCTGAAAGACCAGCGCCAGATCCTGATCCAGCGCAAGCCGCTGCCGGATGGCGGCTGGGTCGCGACGCACGAAGACGTTACTGAGCAAAAGCGCGACGAGCGGTTGCTGGCACAGAGGGCCGCGGAGCTTCAGGCGATCAACGTCCGCTTCGACGCCGCCCTCAACAACATGTCCCAGGGGCTCTGCATGTTCGATGCGGACCAGCGGATCGTGGTCTCGAACGCGCGCTATGCCGAAATTTATCATCTGAGCGGCGATCAGATCGGGCCGGGTACTTCGCTGGCGCAGATTCTCGAATATCGCCGCGAAAAAGGCACGCATTTTGCCGACGTCGCGCCGGATGTCTATCTCAGCCAGAACGTGAAGCAGCTGAGCGAGATCCGGGAACTCGCCGACGGCAGGGTGATCGCGATTGCGCGTCACATGATGCAGGACGGCGGCTGGCTCACGACCCATGAGGATATTACCGAGCGGGCGCGGAACGAGAAGCGCATCGCATATCTGGCGCAGCACGATCTGCTGACGGGTCTTGCGAACCGCGCCGTGTTCTCCGAGAAACTCGACGATGCTGCAAAGCGGTCGCAGCGTCATGGCACGACGTTCACCGTGCTGATGCTGGATCTCGACAGGTTCAAGGCGGTCAACGATACGCTCGGTCACGCTGCGGGCGACCAGTTGCTGATCGAGGTGGCGCGGCGGCTGAGTTCATCGCTGCGGGACACCGATGTGCTGGCGCGCCTCGGCGGCGACGAATTCGCGATCATCCAGGAGAATGAAAAGAACCAGAGCGAAGGCGCGATCGCGCTGGCTTTGAGGATCATCGGCCTGATCGAGCAACCCTTCGATCTCGGCGGTGATCGCGTCAGTGTCGGCACCAGCGTCGGCATCGCCTTCGCGCCGGAGCACGGTGCCGACGCGGAGGCCTTGCTGCAGAAGGCGGATGTGGCGCTTTATGCGACAAAATCCGCAGGGAGGAATGATTTCCGCATCTTCCAGCCCGAGATGACGGAGGCGGCCGACACACAGAAGTCGATCGAAGGTGAACTGCGCGAGGCAATGGCGCGCAACGAGTTCGAGCTGCACTACCAGCCGGTGATCGATGCCGGAACGCGCGCGATGACCGGCCTGGAATGCTTCGTGCGCTGGCATCACCCGTCGAAGGGCGTGCTGGCGCCTTCGCAGTTCCTCGATGTCGCCGAGCAGGCCGGATTGATGGTGCCGCTCGGTGAATGGATCTTGCAACAGGCCTGCCTGGACGCGGCTGCCTGGCCGGCGCACGTCAAGGTCGCCGTCAACATGAGCGCCGCCCAGTTCCACAGGAGTAACGTGCTCGACGTCGTCCTGTGCGCGCTGGTCGAGTCGGGGTTGTCGCCCGAGCGTCTCGAGCTCGAAATACCCGACGTTGCGCTCCTGGAGGGGAATCTGCCGGCTCATCTGCTCACGGTCCGGCAGCTCAAGAACCTCGGCGTCGGCGTCGTCCTCGACAATTGCGGCGTGGGTTATTCCGCGGGGAGCTACCTCCAGAGCTTCCCGTTCGACAAGCTCAAGATCGACCGGACGATCGCGCAGGGCTGCGCAACGCGAAGGGACTGCGCGGCGGTCGTCGCCTCTGCCGTCGCATTGGCGCGCGGTCTCGAAGTCGCCACGGTGGCCAAAGGGGTCGAGAGCCGTGCCCAGTTCGAGGCCCTGCAAGCGGCGGGAGTGGACTTCGTCCAGGGATATCTGTTCGGGCGGCCGGTGCCGAACGCCGAAGTCAGTTTCGATTCGCCGTTGCCGGCGCGAAACGTCGCGTGATCTCATGACCTCGGTCGAAACACAGGCAACTCAATCTCCGGGATACGCGAGATGAATTTGGAAAACGGCCTGATCGATCAGCTCGAGATCGCACTGGCGAGCCGGGAGCTGTCGAAGCGCGCCGAGCTCCTGCGCCAAGTCGCCGATCTCTTCGTGTTCGGTTCGGGCAAGTTCACCGACGAGCAGATCGATCTGTTCGATGAGGTGATGAGCACGCTCCTCAAGAATATCGAATGCGCCGCCCGGGCGACCTTCGGGAGCCGGCTTTCCAGATTGCCTGACGCGCCGCGCCGGACGATCCGCTTGCTGGCGTTTGACGACGCGCCCGAGGTGGCGGCGCCGGTCCTGGAGCACTCGCCACGGCTCGACGAGGCGAGCTTGGCGGAGAATGCGCGGACCAAGAGCCAGGATCACCTGCTGGCCATCGCCGGCCGCAGCCGGTTGACGGAACCCGTCACCGATGTCCTCGTCGAGCGCGGCAACATCGAGGTCGCCGTGCGGACCGCCGGCAACGATGGGGCCAGCTTCTCGCCCCAGGGAATTTCCAGGCTCGTCAGGCGGGCGCGGGACAATGGTGCGCTCGCCATGTGCATCTGGGCTCGCCCCGATATTCCGCGCGAGACCCTGCTGAAATTGTTCGTCCATGCATCCGAGATGGTGAGATGCAAGCTGGAGGCGGCCGACCCCCGCCAGGCAGCCCTGATCCGAAGCGCCATTGCGGAGGGCTCCGACGAGCTTCAGACGATGGCGCGGGCAGGTTCGAGCGAGCATGCCCGGGCGTTGGCCGAGGTGAGGTCCCTGCATTCGGGCGGCCAGCTCGACGAGGCACAGGTGCTCGGCTTCATCGGYGAGCGAAGTTTTGACAAGACTGCCGTTGCCCTGTCGCTCATGAGCGATCTGCCGATCGGAGCGATCGAGCGTGCGCTGGTCCGCTCCGAGCCCGAGCAGATTCTCATTCTCGCGAAGGCCATCGGTCTATCCTGGGACACGACGAAGGCGATCTTGACGTTTCAGCCCGGCTCGGTCCACGAGGCGAAAGAACGCTTGGAGCAGTGCTTTGCGAGCTTCCTCCGGTTGAAGCCGAATACCGCGAAGGCTGCGCTTCAATTCTACCGGCTCCGCGAGCGGGCGGGCCAGGGTTCTGTCCACTAGCGCGGCCAAACCAAAAATTAATCGCTCATCCGGTATATTCGAACCGAGGTGAGGTGGGACGTCTCGCCGCTCGCATTCTTCGCAAGCTTTGTTGCTTCATTCAAACTCTTCGATGCCTGAAGCCCGCGCTCAAGACGAAGAACTGACGCTTAAAGCACATTCTTGGCCGCGCGTCGTTTCTGCAATCCTTTCTCCCAGCGTCCGAACCGCAAAACCCGAGCGACTTCAGAGTCAAGGATTCGGCTCTTCATCTGTATTTTGATCGCGCAGTAATCCTTGCAGCGCGACGTTGGCGTGTCGCTTCATCCTAAGAATCGACATTGGCTGCACCTTCTTGCGGTGCCTGGCTCGTGCAAAAATCGTCATCGGTGCGCCCGTTGAGAACCAGACAGCATTGCGCACAGGTGCCTACCTCCTCCATGATCGCGGCGAATCGAGGGGGAAAAGACCATGCGCTCTGTCGTCGTCACCGGCGCGTCCACCGGCATCGGCTGGGCCATTGCGAAATTCCTGATCGGGCGCGGCTATCGTGTCTTCGGCAGCGTCCGCAAGCAGGCCGACGCCGATCGGCTCAAAGGCGAGTTCGGCGCCAATTTCACACCGCTGCTGTTCGACGTCACCGACGAGGCCGCCGTGCTGGCTGCCGCGCGAACAGTGCGCGAGGCGCTGGGCGGCGAGACGTTGGCGGGCCTCGTCAACAATGCCGGCATCGCGGTCGCCGGTCCCGTCCTCGAATTGTCGGCGGATGATTTCCGCCGGCAGATGGACATCAACGTCATCGGCCCGGTGATCGCGACGCAGGCTTTTGGGCCGCTGCTCGGCGCCGATCCGTCGCTGAAGGGGCCGAAGGGGCGGATCGTGATGATCAGCTCGGTCGCCGGCAAGAACGGCAATCCCCTGTCGGCGCCCTACTGCACCTCCAAGCACGCCATCGAGGGCCTTTCGGAGAGCCTGCGCCGCGAGCTGATGCTGTTCGGCATCGACGTGATCATCGTCGCCCCCGGCGCGGTGAAGACGCCGATCTGGAGCAAGGCCGAGCAGATCGATCTCTCCGTCTACCAGAACTCGCCCTATCTGCCGGCGCTCAACAAGGTCATGGCGTTCATGATGGAGCTCGGCGCAAAGGGCCTGCCCGCCGAGCGGATTGCGGAGGTCGTGTTCGAGGCGTTGACCGCCGCAAGCCCCAAGGTGCGCTACCAGATCACGCCGGACCGGCTGCGCCATCTGGTTGGGGCCGTGCTGCCGAAACGGACGCTCGACCGCATCATCGCCAAGCGGCTCGGGCTCCTGCCGCAGGGCTGAGCCCTGTGCTCAGCTTGCCTCGACCGTCCGTCCGCGCGGATCGGCGGCCATCGCGATCAAGCGCAGTGCCATCACGATCAGCAGCGGGATGAGGAAGGCCGCATAGAGCGGCATCGCCGGCACCCGCATGCCGAACGACACCATGAACTGGAACCAGAGATAATAGCCGCCGACGAGGTGCAGCGCGCGCCAGGCGCGCGGCCCGAGCAGCGCGGCGGTGCGGTCGAACGAGGTCGCGGCCATGGCGATGATGACGGCATAGCCGATGCCGCCGAAGATGAAAGAGGCGGCAGAGGTCGCCTCTGCGAAGCCGGCCGGATCCATCTTGGCAAACACGACGATAGCCACCGCATGAATGGCGTGGGAGGCCGCAAAGCTGAGACCCAGATAGCGGCGGTTGCGGCGCTGCCAGCGCGTCCATGCATTGGGCCAGAGCCGCGCCAGCGCCGCGGCGCCGAAGGCGAGGCAGAACAGGAGCAGCGAGCTTCGTGCCGTGAAGCGGATCACCATCCGCACGCCCTCGACCTCGAACTGCCGCATCGAAGCGATCCACAGGCTCAGGATGATCAGACTCAGGGTAAGGACGGCAAGCAGCCGCCAGCCTTCGAACCAGCTTTGACGATGCGACATGGTGGTCCCCTCCATTATGTAATCATCGATTACATTCCGGGGAGGGGGATATCGCCAACGGTGTAATCGCTGCTTACATTCACGTTCGGGTGATGCTAGAACAGCTTCATGCCCACCCGTCCGACGTCCAAGCCCCGCACCCGCCGCGGGGCGGCCGAAGCCCGGTCCTATCACCATGGCGATCTCCGCCGCGTGCTGATCGATGCTGCACTGCAACTCGCAGCCGAGGGCGCCGAGGTCTCGGTTCGCGAGGCAGCACGCCGGGCTGCGGTGTCGCCGGGGGCGCCGTTCCGGCACTTTCCCAGCCGCGATGCGCTGATGGCGGCGGTGGCCGAGGAGGCGCAGCGCCGCTTTCGCACCGAGATCGAGGCGGCGCTGGGCCAGGCGTCGCCGGCCGACCCGCTGGCCCGCTTCCGCGCCTTTGGCCTCGCTTACCTGCGCTGGGCGATGCGCAATCCCGCGCATTTCGAGATCATCTCCACGGGGCGCTACTTTGCCCATGGCAGCTCGGCGGAACTGACGCGCGACAATGCCGAGATCATCGCGCTGACCGAGCGGGTGCTGGCCGAGGCGGCCGAGCAGGGCCTGCTGCGGTCGGACGATCTCAAGCGCGTCCAGATCGCAGGCCGCGCCCTGGTCTATGGCTTGGCCCGGATGAATCTCGATGGACACTTCCCGCGCTGGGGGGTGGAGGAGGGCGAGATCGAGCGGATGGCGGAAGGGGTGATCGACCTGTTCATCGCGGGGATCGCCAAGCCCTAGCGCAGCGACCGACCTTGCCCGACCTAATGGCGAGGAGATGGAGCTGGCCGTGCGGCACATTCGCCGCCCGCTAACATTAAGCGAAGGTCGGAGCGCGGCCTGCGTTGCTTGTCCGTGACCGTTCAATTACAGTTTTATGACACGGTGCAGGCTTTCCGGCTGCGCCGAGCGCCGCAGGCCGGCCCGACGGCTCGGCATCACCGCGCCGGACCAGCTGTTGCGTGTCGTCGATGGCGTCCGCGCCGAATCCAGGTCCCTCTGCCGCCACCGCCGTGCTGGCCAGCGTCGCCGCGCTCGGAATCTGGCGCTTGCTCGCGGTCGCCGCGCCGCATCTCGCAGCGCTCGCGCTGATGTACGAGACCGAGACCGATTTCGGCTCGCGGCTGTCTTTCGTGCTGGCCTGGGGCATTCTCAACTTCTTCTGGATCACGCTGCTGCGGCGGCCCGCACTCTCGGGCGCGCTGTCGTTGACCATGGTCGTGGTGCTGGTGCTGCTGTCGCGGCTCAAGCACGACGTCGTGCAGATGACGGTGAACTTCATCGACCTGATGATGATCGACCGCGACACCGTCGCTTTCCTGTTCACGATCTTCCCGAACCTGCGCTGGTCGGTGATCCTGGCCGGCCTCGTCACGCTGCCGCTGATGTATGCGCTATGGTGGCTCGACCCGTTCCGCATCCGCCGCCTGCCGGCGCTTGCCTCCATGCTTGCCTGTGTCGCCGCACTGGTCGGCTATTCGCTCTATCATCCGGACGAGGCCTGGCGCGGCTATTACGACGACGGCTATCTCTCGAAATTCTTCCGCTCCGGCGTCAGCGCGGTCTCCGACTTCGCGCAATACGGTTTCATGGAGTCGGCCGCTTCGACCAACGAGCGTCTCAACATGCCGCTGATCGACGCCTGCCATCCCGCGGGCCGCCGGCCGAACATCATCATGATCCATGATGAGTCGAGTTTCGACATCCGCGCCGCGCAGGGCATCAAGGTGCCGCCGGGCTATGGCAGCCACTTCGAATCCTACGACGGCCGGCAGCGCAGCTTTCTCGCCGAGAGCAATGGCGGCCCGAGCTGGTTCACCGAATACAACGTGCTCGCAGGGCTCTCGTCGCGCTCGTTCGGCCGCTTCGCCTATTTCGTGACGCGCATCGCGACGGGCCGCGTCGAGCGCGGCCTGCCGCTGGCGCTGCGTCGCTGCGGCTACGACACCATGTCGCTCTATCCCGMCTTTGGCGCGTTCATGAGCGCGCGCAGCTTTCAGCTGACCACCGGCATCGAGCGCTTCTATGACGCGAAGGATCTCGGCGCAAAGGACGTCGAGCCGGACGGTTTCTTCTACGACAAGGCGCTCCAGTTGATGGGCACGCGGACGCCGAACAAGCCGCTGTTCACCTTCATCTATCTCGGCGCCAATCATTTCCCCTGGGAGACGCGCTTCCGCCCCGAACTGCTGCCGAACTGGCGCGCGCCGGGCAACACGCCCTCCATCGACGAATATCTGCGCCGGCAGGCGATGAGCGCCGAGCAGTACAAGACCTTCATCGCCGGCCTGAAGAAGACGTTTCCCGGCGAGCCGTTCCTGATCGTGCGCTACGGCGATCACCAGCCGGAATTCGCGCCGCAGATCCTCGAGCCCGGCCTCGACGAAGGCGCCATCGGCAAGAGGCTCGACGCCTACGATCCGCGGCTCTATGCGACCTACTACGCAATCGACGCCGTCAATTTCGAGCCGGTGAAGAGCGATGCGGTGATGGACACGGTCGACGGTCCCTATCTGCCGCTGGTCATCCAGGAAGCCGCCGGCATTCCGCTCGACCCGTCCTTCGCCGCGCAGAAGGAGATCATGCTCCGCTGCAAGGGCATCTTCTACGGCTGCAACGACGGCGCCGAGGCGCGCCGGCTCAACCGGCTGCTGATCAATGCCGGGATGATCCGGGGGCTTTAGCGGTTCTGTTGGAGCGCCCATGCCTCTCCAATGTCGTCCTGGCGAAGGCCAGGACCCATACCGCGTGATCTATCAATTGAAGCGCGCTGCTAGTACCGCCCACATAACCGAGCCTTGGGGTAATGGGTCCTGGCTTTCGCCAGGACGACACCGAATGATTGGCGCAGCCCTACCGCCTGCCCACCTTCTCCCATAGCCACTTCGCCACCACATCCGGCGATGAAGTCGCGTCGTTGCCGGCGGCGCGCAGGTTTGCCTCGCGCATGGTGGCGATGTCGATCTTGCCGAGTAGCGGTTTGAGCGCCGCCTGCAACCGTTCGTCGCCGGCGCGTTTCGGCGCGAGCAGCAGGATCGCGTCGTAGGGCGGGATGGCGTGCCTGGGATCATCGAGCACCACGAGATCGTATTTAGCGATCAGCCCGTCGCTGGTGTAGCCGGCGATCACGTCGACCTCGCCGCCCGCGACCGCCGCATACATGAAATCCGGCTGCATCTGGCGTTGCGCGCGGAACTGCAGTCCATAAGCCTTCTGCAAGGCGGCCCATTCGGGCCGCGAGAAGAACTCGTAGTCGCCGGCGATCGACAGCTTCGATGCATGCGCGGCGAGATCGGCGATGCTACGGATCCCGAGCGCCTCGGCGCGCTGCTTCGGCATCACCAGCGCATAGGCATTCTCGAAGCCGAGTTCACCGAGCAGGGTGATGCTGTCTTTCGCCAGCGCGGTCTTGAGCTCCGCCAACAGCTCAGCGCGCGGCTTGATATCCGTGCGGTGCAACTGGTTGGCCCAGAGCGTGCCGGAATAGTCGACATAGAGATCGATGTCGCCCGCCTTCAGCGCCTCGAAGATCACGCTCGAACCGAGGCCGGAGCGCGCGGTGGCAGTGAGACCGGCCGCCTGGAGGCGGTCCCTCATTAGCGCCGACAGCACATATTGCTCGGCAAAGGTCTTGGCGCCGACCACGTAGCCCGACGACGAACGCCCCATCGAGGGCACCAGCGTTGCTGCCACCAGCGCCAGGATGCCGGCGGCGCCGAACACAGTACGCAGGCGGCTGCGGCGGCGCAGGCCGCTCTCGATAAAGCCGAGCAGTTGATCGACGGTGAGGGCCAGCAAGGCGGACGCAAGGCAGCCGAACAGCACGAACACCCAGTTCTGGGTCTGGAGCCCGGCGAAGATATAGTTGCCGAGGCTGGTCTGTCCGATCGGCGTCGACAGCGTTGCGGTGCCGATCACCCAGACCGCAGCGGTGCGGATGCCGGCCATCATCACCGGCAGCGCCAGCGGCAGCTCGACCATGACGAGCGACTGCCGCGCGGTCATGCCGACCCCCTCGGCGGCTTCGATCAGCGCCGGGTCGATGCCGTTCAACCCGGTGATGCCGTTGCGCAGCACCGGCAGCATCGAATAGAGCGCCAGTGCCAGCATCGCCGGCAGGAAGCCGAACGCGGAGAATGAGACGCCGAACCAGGCGAGCGTCAGGGACGCCGCCGCCAGCAACAACGGATAGAACAGCGCGAGCAGCGCCAGTCCCGGCACGGTCTGCACGATGCTGGCGAGCGCGAGCAGGATGCCGCGCGGCGCCGGACGGTTGCGCGTGAGGATCGCCAGCGGCAGGCTGATGATCAGCCCGAGCGCGAGCGCGGCGAGGCTCACCCGCACATGATTGCCGAGATAGTCGGGCAGATGCGACAGCGCCTCGCCCCAGCGCGGATCGGAGAAGAGGCTCATGCCGCATCGCTCTGCGGCAAAAGCACGTTCAATCGCTCGACCTGGCGCCGCGGCGTCCGCAGCAGCTCCAGCACATAGGCGTCGCTGCTTTTCGAAAGCTCCGCCGGCGTGCCCTGCGCGAGCAGCTTTCCGCCGTGCATCACCGCGATGCGGTCGGCGAGCAGGATGGCCTCCGTCATGTCATGGGTGATCATGATGGTGGTGAGCCCGAGCTTATGATGCAGCGCTCGATAGTCTTCGCCGAGCGCATCGCGGGTGAGGGGGTCGAGGGCGCCGAACGGCTCGTCCATCAGCACGATGCGGGGGCGTGCCGCCAGCGCCCGGGCCACGCCGACACGCTGGCGCTGGCCGCCGGAGAGCGCCTCGGGCAACCGGTCGCGATGCGCGGCCCGGTCGAGCTGCACGAGCTCCAGCAGCTCGTCGACGCGTGTTGCGATGTCCGCCGCCGGCACGCCCAGCAGTTTCGGCGTGATCCCGATATTGTCGGCGACACTCAGATGCGGGAACAGTCCGCCGCTCTGGAAGACGTAGCCGATCCGGCGTCGCAACGCGACCGGATCGACCTCTTGCACGTCCTCGCCGTCGACCGTGATCGTGCCGCCATCCGCCTCGATCAGCCGGTTGGCGAGCCGGAGCAGCGTGGTCTTTCCGGAGCCCGAGCCGCCGACGATGGCCAAGAATTCGCCCTCGGCGATATCGAGCGACACATCGTCCACGGCCTTGGTGGGGCCGAAGCTCTTGGCGACGTGGGAATAGCTGATCATTGGCCTGGAAGGCATCGGGCGGAGGCTCGCTCTTCTCTTACCCTCCCCTCCAGGGGAGGGTAAGGACACGGCAAGACCTATGCGTACCACGCTTGGCGGCTTGATTGAACTTGGCTGCGCGAGAGGCTAAGGCATCGTCCGGGTTCGGAGGAAACACATGACAACGCCCACGGCGGTGGCGCTCGAGGATACCAAGGTCGCGTTCCGGCTGGGGGACGAGCGGGTCTACACGGCGGTCGAGAAGGCGCATCTGGCCGTCGCGCAGGGCGAGTTCGTGGCCATCGTCGGGCCAACCGGCTGCGGAAAATCCACCCTGCTCAACGTCGCGGCCGGCCTGCTGAAGCCTGCCGCCGGCAGCGTCAAGATATTCGACCGGCCGCTCGCGGGGCTGAATCGGGATGCCGGCTACTTGTTCCAGGCCGATGCGTTGTTCCCCTGGAAGACCGCGCTCGACAATGTCGCGATCGGGCTCGAGATCAGGGGCACGCCGCGCGCCGAGGCGCTGCCGCGGGCGCAGAAATGGCTGACCTCGGTCGGCCTGGGTGCCTTCGCCAACCGTTATCCACACATGCTCTCCGGCGGCCAGCGCAAGCGCGTGGCGCTGGCGCAGGTGCTGATCCGCGACCCGAAGATCCTCCTGATGGACGAACCGTTCGGGCCGCTCGATGCGCAAACGCGCCAGGTGATGGGCAACCTGCTGCTCGACCTCTGGAACGCCGACCGCAAGGCCGTGCTGTTCGTGACCCATGATCTCGAAGAGGCGATCGCACTCGCCGACCGCGTCGTGATCATGTCGGCGGGGCCGTCCTCGCGCATCATCGGCGACTGGCGCGTGAGCTTGCCGCGGCCGCGCGACATCTTCGAGGTGCGGCTCGACAAGGAGTTCCATGCGCTCCATCGCGAGATCTGGAGCGTGCTCAAGGACGAGGTGATGAAGGGCTACGCCCAATCCACGCACGCGGCGGAGGCGGTCTGATGTCGCGCGTGACGCTGCTCGCACTGCAAGTCCTGGTCGCCGTCGTCTGCATCGTGCTGTGGCAGGTGCTGTCGACGGTGCCGGTGTTCGGCAAGATCCTGCTGCCGCCCTTCTTCTTCTCCAACCCGGTCGACGTGTTCAGCCAGATCGTCAAGTGGTTTTCGTCCGGCGTGATCTGGAAGCATCTCTGGATCACGCTGGTGGAGTCGCTCCTGGCCTTCGTGATCGGATCGCTCGGCGGCGTGCTGGTCGGCTTCTGGTTCGCGCGCCAGCCGCTGGTCGCGGCGGTATTCGACCCCTATGTGAAGATGGTCAACGCGCTGCCGCGCGTGGTGCTGGCGCCGATCTTCGCGCTGTGGCTGGGCCTCGGCATCTGGTCCAAGGTCGCGCTTGGCGTGACACTGGTGTTCTTCATCGTGTTCTTCAACGTCTATCAGGGCGTCAAGGAGGTCAGCCGCACCGTGCTCGACAACGGCCGCATGCTCGGCATGAGCGAGCGGCAGCTGATGCAGCATGTCTATTGGCCGTCGGCCCTGTCGTGGATGTTCTCCTCGCTGCACACCTCGGTCGGCTTCGCCGTGGTCGGCGCGGTCGTCGGCGAATATCTGGGATCGGCCGCGGGGCTCGGCTATCTGATCCAGCAGGCCGAAGGCATCTTCGATGTCGCCGGCGTATTCGCCGGCATGTTCGTGCTGTCGGCCTTCGTCATCCTGATCGACTATGGGGTGACGCTGGTGGAGCGGCGCTTGCTGGTGTGGCGGCCGACAGCGTTGGATGGACGTGGCTAGCTGTCGCGTTGTCCTGCTGACATTTATGTGATTGACCGGCCGGAATAGAACGCGCGCCCACGCGTCATACCCCCATGCAACCACCTGCATGGGAGTTCAGGATGCACCGGTCACAGTTTCATCGCCTCGTTGCAGCGCTCGCAGGCAGATGCCGATGGCCAAGGCCGGGCCTCGGCATGGCACTCATCGGCGCGCGCATTCTCGTCGCCTTCGCAATTCCTCCGCTCGTATTCGCGCATGAAGCCCATCCGGCCAGCCCGCCGGCTGCGCTGAGCGCGGAGGAGCGTGCATTCCTGGAAGAAAACGAATCCGCCATGGCCAAGATGATGAACGACATGGCGGCCAAGCCGACCGGCGACGTCGATCGCGACTTCGTCGCGATGATGAATCCGCATCATCAGGGTGCGATCGACATGGCGGTCATCGAATTGCGCTACGGCAAGAACGAGCAGTTGCGGCGCATCGCCCAGGAAATCATCGTCGACCAGATGCAGGAGATCGCGGCCATGAAGCTCGCGATCGGCGAACCGGCAACCGATACGACGCCCGCTCCGACCCAGCCGCCGTCCGGCCCCGTTGCAAGCGTCCATCATCACCCGGGCATGCAGATGGACATGTCCGCCGGAATGAAGAAGTAGGAGCCCCACATGAAGACGTCGAGAAGCAGCATCGGGAAGAGCATCTTCCTGGCGGCCACCATGCTTGCAACCGGTTCCGCCGCGTGGGCAGGGCAGGCGCCGGGCGCGCTGTCCGCGCCTGATATTCCGATCAGCCATCACGACCGCGTCTATGCCGCGGAGCAGTTCTCGAACACGGTCTCGGTGACCGACCCGGTCGATAACAAGCTGCTTGGGGTGATCCGGCTCGGCGACCCGCAGCCTGGCAATTTCAGCCCGCTCTACAAGGGCCAGGTTCTCGTGCACGGCATGGGCTTTTCGCCCGATCACAAGACGCTTGCCGTGGTGTCGATCGGCTCAAACTCGGTCACCTTCATCGACACCGCAACCAATGCGGTCAAGCACACGACCTATATC
>NZ_JBFULT010000159.1:0-13339 GCF_054049755.1 Bradyrhizobium sp. P5_C11_2 | reverse complement strand
CGGACCACGGACGCGATGTGCGGGCGACCTAGCCCGGTGACGGGAAAATGCCGGCGTTGCAGATGCAGTAATTGGCGACGACGCTCGGCATCATGTTGTTGTGCCCGATGCCCATGCCCGCCGTGGTGACGCAAGCAGCCATCGTCGCGTACGGAGCGGCATTCATGACCGGGGCGTAGAGATTGCCGCTCGTAATGGTCGCCAGGTGCACGGTCGGTCCGGGCRTCGCCGTGGTCGCCGTGGCCGTTGACGACAGCAGCGCATGACTATGCGTCGGCATCTCGGTCTCGATCAGCGTATGCTCTTCCTCTCCGGCAATCTGCCCCAGCACATAGCTGGGAAGGTTCGGCCCGGCGCCCTGGCCGATCGGAACGCGACCGCGCAGATCAGGAAGATTGAAGCTCTGCACTCCGTCGCCGCCGTAGGTCGTGCCGATCACTGCATAGAGGGTGTCGTATTGCGAGATCGGCAGCGACTGTCCGGCGCAGGCCAGCCAGCCATCCGGGACGCGCGGAAAGCCGAACAGGCGTATCTCGCCGATAAACGGATCTGCCATCTCGAATATCCCCCTGCCTGTGCGCGCCAGCAGATCGGTGCTGATGGACCACGGGCGCTATTGCTTGAAATCTTGAAACGCTGAATCCGGTTTGTGGAAATCTGCTCCGAGGACCGGTCAGTTTCGCGACGGATAGGTTCCTTGCATCGCGATCAAATAGTTGATGACCAGATAGGGCTGCATGTTGTTGTGCGGCTGGCCGCCGCCCTCGTTGATCAAATTCGTGCCCATCGCCAGTGGTGTTTCGGCATTGCCGGCGGCCAGGAAGATATACTTCCCAGCCGGCCCCGTGCTCGTAGCGAAGATGTTGTTGGTGGGAGCAGCGCCACGTCCGGCACCATCTGCTGCCGTCGCCTGGATGAGGTGATTGTGCTGCGGGAGCTGGAGCGCGGTCATGTTGACCGACACCGATCCGCTGGTCACGCCGGCCGGGTATTGGCCACTCGGGCCGGACGAGCCCAGAATGGCACGGCCGCGCAGGTCGGGAAGCGCGAACGTCCTCATCCCGTCACCGCCATAGTAGGTGCCGAGCAACGAGAACAGCGCCTGGTAGTTCTGGATCGGCAGCAACGCGCCGTTACAGAGCGCCCAGTTCCTGGGAATCATGGCGCCGGCGAAGGGCATGATCTGCCCCATGACAGGTTGATATGGCATTCCCCACCCCGCTCAATGCCGTGTCCGCTCCAGTCCGCTACTGCCCGCACGATACAGGCAGCCGCTTGGCGAGCGCTAAACCAATGAGTTAGTAATACCAATATTCCCTCTAAGATTGTTAGGCTGGCCGAAGCGTCGGGTCAAGCTTTTCGCATCGACACAATCACTGCGCGAATTCGATAATGCGCTCATAAGGCATTTTTTATAGGACAATTTCGTCATCTCGCCCGTCATTACGCGGGCAAATGTTGCAATTGTACCACTCTAACGCGAATTCGCGGCATTCYGTCAGGGCTCCTGCATTTGGTCGCGGACGTTCACGCCTAAAAATTGTAGGAACGCCAGGTACAATTATAACTTTTAGCGTCGTGGGCTTCTGCGGGAGCCGAAAACGACCRGTGGGGATGGCGTGGCGTCGATCTTTCGGATCATGAGCGCTTGGGTGCCTGACCCCGTCCGCGCGCGGGGTGGAGCCGTTCGGCGCCGCGCCGCCATCGCAGCAACACTGGCCGCGACGGCAATCTGCCTTCCCCTTGGGACGACCAACGCGTTAGCAGCCAACTGCTCCGGCGTGTCAGCATTGACCGTCAGCACGAATATTACGCTGAACAATCAGATTACATTCAGCGTATCTGGCGTAACGGGCCCCGGCGCAACGCTCGTACCCGACACGGTGAACCACCAAGTCATCAACGAATACAGCCAGGTCGCCAACAGCGGCCTCTACAGTTCTGCGTGCGGCAGCAGCACCTTGAATTTCCCTATCACCGGCACCAACGGTACGGGTGTGGATACTGCACAGGTCACAGGAAGCAATGGCGGAAAATACACGATAGGGACCAACACCGCGACGACAGACAACGGGCCGACGATTTACTTCGTCAATTACACCCTGACGATGACTCAAGCGCCGTCTGGGACTTCGGATACGATCGTCCTGAACTATGCGTCGACGGACGATGCTCTTAACAGCATCTACAACAATACCGACAGCGGCCTGACGATCACGCTTTCCAGCATCACGCCGCCCGTGACGGCACCAAGCATCGCCGCCGCGTTTTCACCGACATCGATCTCGACGGCGGGCGGCTCGACGTCGACGCTGACCGTGACCATCACAAATCCCAACAGCTTCCAGGTAACCGGCCTTGCCGTCGCCGCGAGCGCCCTTCCTGCGGGCCTGAATGGCAGCGGTGCCGGAACGACCTGCGCCAGCGGCACCGCCACCTTTAGCGGAGGCAGTCTCAGCCTGAGCGGCGCAACGCTCAATGCCAGCGGGAGTTGCACGGTGACGCTTACCGTATCCTCGTCGATCGCCAACACCTATTCCTACACGACGGGTGCGGTCTCGGTTGCCGGCCCCGCTTCGGCGACCGGCGGGACTGCGACGACGCCGACAGCCCTCACCGTCACCGGGCCAACCGCGACGCAGGCGATCGCGTCGAAGGCGCTCACGCAAAATCAGCCGTCGGCCAATTTCACACCCGTGACCGGCTCGGGCGGTACGGCGCCGTTGACGTATGCGATCGCGCCGTCACTGCCGAGCGGCCTCAGTTTCAGCTTGTCGACGGGCGCCATCACGGGATCTCCGAGCGTTACAAGCGGAGCGACGACCTATACGGTCACCGTAACCGACGCCAACAGCGCGACCGCGAGCAACACGTTCAGCCTGACGGTCAACTCTGCAGTGACCGCGACACAGGCGGTCGCATCGAAGACGCTGACGCAGAACCAGGCCGCGACCAATTTCACCCCTGTGACCGGCGGCGGCGGAACGGCGCCATTGGCTTATGGCATCTCGCCACCGCTTCCCACCGGACTGAGCATCAGCGCCTCGACCGGCGCCGTCACGGGCACGCCGACCGCCACGAGCGCCACGACGACCTACACCGTCACCATCACGGACGCGAACAGCGCAACGGCGTCGAGCACATTCTCGCTGACCGTGAACAGCGCGGTCACGGCCACGCAGTCGGTCGCCTCCGTCACGCTGACACAGAACAACGCCATGACGCCGGCCACGCCGGTCACCGGCGGGGGTGGCACGGCACCACTCGGCTACAGCGTCTCGCCGATACTTCCCGCGGGCCTCAGTCTTAACGTCTCGACCGGAGCAATCACGGGTACGCCGACGGTGACGCACGCCACTTCGGCTTTCACCATCACGGTCACTGACGCGAACAGCGCGACTGCGAGCAATACTTTCACTCTTACCGTCAACGGCGCGGTCACGGCGACCCAGGCGATCGCGTCCGCGGCGCTCACGGCCAACCATGCCGTGACCGCTTTCACGCCCGTCACGGGCGCGGGCGGCACCGGCACGCTCGGCTACGGCATTTTACCAACACTACCGGCAGGACTGGGCTTCAACACAGCGAACGGCCAAATCACCGGCACGCCCACGGCCTCGAGCGCCGCCACCACCTATACCGTGACGGTGACGGACGGTATCGGCGCAACCGCCACGAATACGTTCAGCCTGACCGTCAACGGCCCGGTATCCGCAACTCAGGCCGTAGCCGCCGTCGTGTTGACTCAGAACCACGCCGTAACCTCCGTGACACCGGTCACGGGCGCGGGCGGAACAGTTCCTCTGTCCTACGGCGTCTCACCACCCTTGCCGGCCGGGCTGAGTTTCAGCGCCACTACTGGCGCGATTACCGGCACACCGACGGTGACCAGCGCTACCACGACGTATACGGTCACCGTCACCGACGCGAATACCACCACGGCCAGCAACACGTTCAGCCTGACCGTGAACGGTGCGGTCACCGCGACCCAGTCGATCGCATCGGTGACGCTCACAGCGGGCCATGCGACGACCTCATTCACGCCGGTGACGGGCGGCGGAGGCACCGCGCCGCTGTCCTACGGCGTCTCGCCAAGCCTTCCCGCAGGCCTCAGCCTCAACCCCTCCAGCGGCGCCGTCACCGGGACGCCCTCTTCGGCCAGTGCGACAGCGACCTATACAGTCACTGTGACCGACGCGAACAGCGCGACCGCGAGCAATACGTTCAGCCTGACCGTGAACGGAGCGGTGACGGCAACCCAGGCCGTTCCGTCCAAGTCGCTGACCGTCAATGTCGCGACCGCCTCCTTCACGCCGGTCACCGGCGCCGGCGGAACGTCGCCACTGGGTTACGGTGTCTCCCCCGCGCTTCCCGCGGGATTGAGCTTCAACCCTGCAACGGGCGCGGTCACAGGCACCCCGACGGCCATAAGCTCGACCACGACTTACACCGTCACCGTCACCGACGCCAACAGCGCCACCGCGACGGCGACCTTCAGCCTCGCCATCAACGCCGCCGTCACGGCCACCCAGTCGATCGCATCGAAGACGCTGACGCAGAACGCCGCCGCAGCGCCCTTTACACCAGTGACCGGGAGCGGCGGCACCTCGCCGCTCGCCTACAGCATTGCGCCGGGGCTGCCGGCGGGCCTGACCTTGAACGCGTCGACCGGCGCCATTTCGGGCACCCCGACGGCCACGCTTGGCGCAACGACGTTCACGGTGACCGTAACCGACGCCAATAYCGCGACCGCGAGCAATACGTTCAGCCTGACGATCAGCGGCGCGGTAACGGCGACCCAGGCCGTCGCATCCACCGTGCTCACCGCCAACCATGCCACGACGACGTTCACGCCCGTCACTGGTGGCGGCGGCACCGCGCCCCTCAGCTTCGGCGTGTCGCCCACCCTTCCCGCCGGCCTGACCTTCGGCACATCGAACGGCAGCATCTCCGGCACGCCGACCGCGACGATCGGCGCCACAACCTTCACCGTCACGGTCACCGACGCCAACAGCGCGACCGCGACGAGCACATTCAGCCTCACGGTGAACGGCGCCGTCACCGCCACCACGGCAGTGCCTTCGTCGGCACTGCCGATCAATCAGGCCGTGACGCCGTTCACCCCCGTGACCGGTTCTGGCGGCACCGGTGCGTTGACCTACGCCGTCTCGCCGAGCCTGCCTGCGGGGCTCTCCTTCAACACGACAAGCGGCGCGATCAGCGGGACGCCGACGGCGACGCAGCCGACAACGACCTTCACAGTGACGATCACCGACACCAACAGCGCAACCGGGAGCGCGACTTTCAGCCTTTCGGTCGGGCAGGTCGCCACCACCGTCGCACTGACCTCATCGCAGAACCCAAGTCAGTTCGGCCAGCCCGTGACGTTCAGCGCGACCGTTACCGGCACGGGCGGAACGCCGACAGGCACCGTGGCCTTCAACGACAATGGCAGCCCGATCGGGACCGGCACGCTGAGCGGCGGCGTTGCCACCTTCACGACGTCGACGCTTGCCATCGGCAGCCACACTATGACGGCTAGCTATTCGGGGAGCGCCCTCTTTGCGGCGAGCACATCACCCACGCTGGCGCAGAGTGTGAACGTGCCCGCCGACAGTCTCAAGCTGCGCGCGTTGCAGCTCAACGTGACCAAGGTGGTGGCGCAGAATTCCGGCCAGGCCATCTCCGGGGCCATCGACGACGCCATTTCCGACGGCTTCAGCACGGACGGCGGTGCATTGCTCTCGCCCGGCAATGCCCGCATCCGGATCAATTTCTCGGCCGATCCGCGCGATGACGACAGTCCGCCGGCTGGCGCGGGCAGCACTGGACGCGACGCCTATGGCGCCGAGCACAATGCGGGCTCGAACAACATTGGACGGGCCCGCCGCAGCGGCTCGCGCGTCGACGATGCGTTCGCCGCGATCAATCAGCAGATGCCGAAAAAGGCCGTGCCAAAATGGCAGCAGGACAAGCAGTGGCTGCTGTGGGCCGATGTGCGCGGAAGCGGCATTGACCGTTGGAATTCGTCCAATGCCGCTGGCGTCGGGCAGGTCAGCGAAGCCTCGCTCCGCGGCCAGCAAATCAACGCACTGATGGGGCTGACCTATCGCGCCAGGCCTGATTTCCTGGTCGGCGTCGTCGGCGGCTACGAGTACTTCAGCTACACCGAAGATGACATCAACGGAAGGCTCAAGGGCGACGGCTGGACGGTCGGCTCCTATCTCGGCTGGAAGATCACCCCGACTCTGCGCTACGACGCCGCCGTGGCCTACTCCGGCATCGGCTATGACGGTACCGCCGGCACCGCCCAGGGCAATTTCACAGGCCAGCGCTGGATGGCCTCGACCGGATTCACCGGCACCTACAAATGGGCCAACTTCTATCTGGAGCCGTCGGCCAAGGTGTACGCGCTGTGGGAGCGGGAGAACGCCTATGTCGACTCGCTCGGGACTCAACAGTCCGCCCACAACTTCGCCAGCGGCCGCGCCTCGGCCGGCAACAAGGTGGCCTACCCCGTGCCGTGGCTCGATAGCATGCTGCTGGCGCCCTATGTCGGCGTCTACGCCGACTACTACTTCAGCCAGGACGATGCGGCGGCGATCATTGCCGCCGGCGGCATCCCGCTGGCGTCGACACCACTGCTCCAGGGCTGGTCGGCACGGGTGACAGGCGGTATCGGCGCAAGGCTTGCCAGCGGCGCTACCGTCGGGTTCGGGGCCGAGCTCGGCGGCATCGGCAGCAATACGCAGATCTGGACGTTCACGGGACGGGCCCGCGTGCCGTTCTGATGACGGACACGCTGGCGGCGCGATGCCGCCGGGTGAAAGTTGACGGCCTAATAGAGGCCGCGGCCGCTCAGGATGTTGCGGGCCTCCGCGGCGCCGCCATCGGAGACATAGGCGGAGGACGGAGCGCTCTCGGTCGCGTAGCGGCCGTCCTCGTCATAGGACACGGCGCGCGCGTTCTGGAGCGCCCGGCCCCGGCCGCGGCTCGAGGCCGACATCTCGGAGGTCGCGTTGATTGAGGCGACATCGGCAGAGGTGTTGCCGAGATTGTAGGGCCGCCCCTCCGGCGTCGGAACCTCGCCGCGGATCGCTCCCCGGCCCGACGACGTCAGCTCAGGGACGAACGGTCTGGCCGAGGCAACCCGGACCATGGAGGGGGTCGGGGCCGGAACGCCGGTGCGCAGGGTCGCCATCAACTGGCGGTCGTCGGAGCCTTCCAAGGGCGCCCGGCCGACATATTCGACACGGACCTTGGCGACGCCATTGCCTTTGAATTCAAGCAGTTCGGCGGCTTTGTTCGAGACGTCGATGAGCCGGTTGCCGTGATAGGGTCCGCGGTCGTTGACGCGGACGATCAGCGACTTGCCGTTCGAGACATTGGTCACCCGCGCGTAGGACGGCATGGGCAGGGTCGGATGCGCCGCCGTCAGCGAGCCCATGTCGAACACTTCGCCATTGGCGGTCAGGCGGCCGTGGAAATCATCGCCGTACCAGGACGCCATGCCCTCGGCGCGGTAGTTGACGTCTTCCTCAGGCACGTAGGTCCGGCCGGCCACCACATAGGGCTTGCCGATGCGATAGGCGCCGCCGCCCTTCGGGACCGGGTCGCCCCAAGCCACCACGCGGGGGCTGGAGGACACGCCGTATTTCGGATCGACGCGGCTGGCGAACTTGCCCGACGAGGCGCAATTGGCGAGCGCGAGGCAGGTCGCGGCCGCCGCAACACCACGCGCGGCCCGCAAAACCGAATCTGACCGTCGGATCCCCATTCGCCCCAAATACCATTCCGCCGGAGGCGTACCCAACCCGCTTTGGCTACGGGGAGCGCCTTCCGGTCCTTATGCTCCGAGGCGGCCCACCACCGCGTCGGAAGTCGCAAGGATATCGCAACCCGAACACGGCGGAAATGGGGAGCGCGCAGCGTTCGCACCGAGATGGTAAACGCCAGGTTCGCCCTTCCCCGTTGATCTACGGAACACCGGCGGCTCGCCGCGGCATTTCCTGTGCCACTCCAGAACAGTCTGTTGCGCCGAAGCCTCACTCCACCCCCATTGTCGCGGCTTTCACTGGAATTCTTTTGACTGTGCAAGGCCGCACGCGTTTTCTCGCGTGCAGGGGCGGACTGGAAATTTAACGATGATCGAGACGGTTTCGGCACTGATGGGTCTGGTAAGCGCGGGGATCTTCCTGGCCCATGCGTTTGAAGGTTACCGCACGAGGGCCTGAGGCACTCGCGCGGGCGACATTGCATCATCTCTTTCAAGACGGCGCGTTCGGGCAATTTTAAGCGATCCGACCGAGCATCGAAAACGAGAGCGGCAGGTGTCCCATGCGTAACCATGACTTCGTATCCGATGGCTTCCTGGCATTGACCGCTGGCGGCTTGGTCCTGCTCTGCTCGAGCCTCGTGGCACTGGCCTTCGGCTGACCCGCGGCTCCGACCGCTTCTCAATTGCGGCGCAACACGCGTGGTTATCCCGGATTGCCGGGCTCCCTTTTAGTTGATTGAATTTCCTCGGCTCGTGCCTCGACTCATTTCAAGAGGCCATCACCAACGAGGGTGACTGACATGCTTGCCGAGAAATTTTTCCTGGTCCTGGAATCGCTGATCCGCGGCGACCGCACCTATCCGGACGGAAGTCCCCGGGTCATCAGCACCGCTCCGCACGTACCGGTGAAGCTGCCGGGCCAGAAATAGCCCGCCCTCTTTCCAGGCTCCGGTCGCGCGTCGCTCAGCGCAAACCCAGCAGCGAGCGGCGATAGAGGCTGTCGCGGGCTTCATTCAGACAGACGAAGCTGCCGTCGAACCCTTGGCCATAGCGCTTCTGACCCTTGGCGTAGTAGACGCCTTTCCTGAAATCGAGCCACACCACCTTGTCGCCAGGGCAATGGCGCTGCGCCTGCGCCGCGTCGCGAAACGGCGTCAGCGGCAGCGCCGACACCTCCGCCATTCCTGCGGCAAAGACCATGGCCGCGCCAAGCGCGACCTTGCCGAGACCTCTGCCAAAGCGACTGCAAGACACTGTCCGCCTCCCGATCCACGCCGTCGCGCGGCGCTCGTCCGGCACGATAGCACAGGGCTCGCTATCCGCGGACGGCGGCAGGCAGCGTCTTCCGCCARCCATCTTGTCGGGTTACAGGAAAGCGAGATCATCTCGATGCGTGGATGCGCCTGAATGTCGGTTGAGCCTGAAGCCAGCACCGGACCCCGCCCACCCTTGCCGCGCCTGGGGCTGCTGCCGATGATCATCTTCGGCTCGCGCTGGCTGCAACTGCCGCTCTATCTCGGGCTGATCGTGGCGCAATGCGTCTACATCGCGCTGTTCCTCAAGGAGCTCTGGCACCTGTCCTGGCACGCGCTCGACCTCACCGAGCAGCAGATCATGATGAGCGTGCTGGCGCTGATCGACGTCGTGATGATCTCCAATCTGCTGGTCATGGTCATCGTCGGCGGCTACGAGACCTTCGTCTCCCGACTCGATCTCCAGGGTCATCCCGACGAGCCGGAATGGCTCGGCCACGTCAACGCCAGCGTGTTGAAGATCAAGCTCGCCATGGCGATCATCGGCATTTCCTCGATTGCGCTGCTGCGCACCTTCATCGAGGCCGGCAATCTCGGCTCCGGCCGCGCCGGCTTCACCGAGCAGGGTGTGATGTGGCAGGTCCTGATCCACCTCACCTTCGTGGCCTCGGCGATCGGGATCGCCTTCGTCGACAAGCTCAGCGAGAGCGGCATGCGCAAGCATGCCGAATAGGGTGCGCTCGTCCGTTTGCGCCCCGCCCTGACGACACCGGAATCACCCCATGGCAGCCAATGGCGAGGTCTCCTTTCGAGCGGCGCGCCGCGACGATGCGGAGACGGTGTTCAACATCACCAAAGCGTCGATCGCGGGTCTCGCGCAGGGCTGTTATTCGCCGGCCCAGATCGAGAACTGGATGGGTGAACGGACCTCCCGGTTCTACGAGGACCTCATTGCCAAGGGACGAATGACCGTCTGTCTTCGCGATGGCGTCGTCGTCGGCTTCGTCGACGCCGAGCCCGGTGAGGTCACCCGGTTGTTCGTGCTGCCCGAGGCGGCCGGCGCGGGACTCGGCCTGCGGCTGCTCGACATCGGCGTCGCCCAGGCGCGCGCGGGCCATGGCGGACCGGTCCGCCTCGAAGCCACGATCAACGCCGAAGCCTTCTACCGACGCTACGGTTTCAGGACCACAGGCAGGGGGCATTTCTCTCACGGCCTCGGCGGCGAGCCGATCGAGATCGTCTACATGGAGCTGTGACGGGCGAAGCGCGCGGCGTGCCGGCTCACCCGTTTGCCTCGAGCTGCTGCACGGCCTGGTGCAGGCACTCCTGGAGCTTCTGCGCGACCTGCTCACGCGATACGCCGTTGCCGGCAAGATCACCTGAGACCTTGCGCAGGATACCGTCGATGGTCTGGCTTTCCAGATTGTCCGTCACCAGCGCCGTCGCATAGCCCGCCGCGGCATCTCCGCTGAGCCCGAGTTGCGCTGCGGCCCAGAGCCCGAGCAGCTTGTTGGACCGGGCCGTGGCCTTGAACATGAGCTCCTTGTCGTGGGCGAACTTGGCCTCAAAGCCCTGCTCGCGCTTGTCGAACGTGGTCATGGTCAGCTCCAATGCTCTTTCGCTGATGAGGAATCGGATTGGCTGGGGGCGATCGTCTCCGGGGTTCTCGTCAATTGAGGATCATTTGAAGCTTCCGGCGGAAGGCAAACGCCGTCAAGCCCGCGCGTAGCGGGCGTCAGGTCCGGACCAGCCTCATCGGCTAAACGAACTCATTTACTGTTTGTTAACCGGACTCACGGCCGCATGGCCCATGGGGGAAGCGAGAGCCGAAGCATGAACAGAGAGCTGCGGGAATTTCGACGGCTTGAGCGCGTCTGCCTGGAGCAGGCCGCGCTCTCCACCATGGACCTTGCGCGCACCGGCCTCCTGATGGTGGCCGACGATTGCCGTGTTGCGGCAGAAGCGATCGAAGCGCAATCGCCGCCGCGCGGCGCATTCGCGGGCGCGGTTCAGGCGCTCAAGCTCGCCCTCAGTGCCACCCGCGCGGCGAGCTGGCATTAGCGATGACCGAGGCTGACCCGATCAGCCCTTGCTTGCCCTCGCCTCGCGCGCGAGGCGCTCGGCTCTGAGCCGTTCCTTGTTGGCGTAAAACGCCTTCTGCGCCTCCTCATGGTCGCGCATGGCCTTTTCCGCCTCGATCCGGCGTGTCGCATCGCGCGCCTGGCGCTGTTCGGGTGTCAGGGGTTTGCGTCGGAAGGAAAGGTCCTCGGTCATGACCTTTCAACGCGGAGCTGGGGAAAAAGTTCCACAATTGGGCAGGGCCTGCGCAGCACACCATCAGGCGCAGGCATAAAATTCGCGCAAACAACCCCATGCACAGTAGCTAAGTCCCGCTGGCACAAGGCCTTTTTTTATCCGCGCAAAGCCGTTTGACCCGTCGGGCAAAACAGTGGCATTCTGCCATCTTCGGAAAATCCGTTGCAGGGTTGCCGGACCTGTCTGTGTTGGGTCGCTTGCTCTTCAGCCTCCTGCCTGACCGCTCCGATGCGGACGGTTCAGCCAACCGCGATCGCTGAATGCGTCGTGGCTGTGCTGTCGTTAGGCCAGCCCGGTTCGCTCGTCCTTTTGCTTTTGTTCGCTGGACGTCAACGATCGCGGTGACGGTCCGATCAATAGCCTGCGGTGTGGTCGCTCCCTTCAGTCAAGCGCTCTCATCGCGGCAATCATCAAAACTCGTCGCAATGAGCCGAGCATTTCAAGATTGAGATTCGAGCTCAAAGATAGCCGCTCGGCGAATGTCCTCAGATCCGTGACCCCTGAGCAGACACGTCAACAGCATCTCAACTCCGTTTGACCCTACCGCCGAGATCGCCTCTTCCTGCTCGCGAGCGAGGTTTCATTGCAGGAACGCTGCCAGCAACGTTTGGAAACAAAATTTTCACCAACAATAACGATAGCACTCGTCATGAGGTGCAACCGGACAGTGTGGGCGCTAAACTTCTGGGAGAACTGCCCGAAATTGCACGTGCGATGGAATGGGAATTGGAATGTTCAGTGCGCCGCCTTTTGCGAGAGCAAATTGTGCTGTCAAGGAGGAGCTGCGCTCGGTCGGTCACACGGAACGACGGATTGCGAACAGGTTGCAACTTGTCAACTGGAGCCTTGTGGCTGGATGTGCGCTGGCGCTCTGCATCGGGCTTGCCGCAACAACTTTCACGCTGGAAGGTTTGATGACGACGGAGGTCGTCACAGCGCCGGCGCTGGCGGTTGCCGGGCTGGGGCTCATGCGGCGGGGCTGGGGCGAGCGGCCGGCGTTCACCATGCTCGCGTTTGGACAGATGGGTTGTTTCGTGATCTTCGCGGCGCCGCTGTCGTATATCGGCTTGGGCGCCGGGATGCCGCTGCAGGACGCGAGATTTGCCGAGCTTGACCGATTGCTCGGCCTGGATTGGCCTGCATATTTCCATTTTGCGATGGCCCATCCGGAATTACTGCCCTACGCCAAGTTCTTTTACGCAATGCTCCTCGTGCCGGCCTTCGGCGTCCCGGTCGTACTGGGGCTGACGGGGCAATACATCCGTCTGCAGCAGTTCGTGTTGGCGTCGACATTGGCGTTGTGCGTGGTGATTGTCGTCTCCTCCCTGCTTCCGGCGATCGGCACCTATTTCGAGTTCGGACTGCCCTCCGACACCGAGCTATTCAACGCGAACGGATATGGAGGACAGGCGCGCGAAATACCGATGCTGCGCGATGGCACGTTGCGAGCTCTCAACCTCGCGAAGCTCGGCGGCATCCTCACCTTCCCGAGCTTTCACGCTGCCACGGCACTTCTCAGCATCTGGAGCTTATGGAGCATCTGGTGGCTGCGTCCCGCCCTGCTGATGCTGAATGGGGGAATGCTCGTCGCGACCCCGCTGGTCGGGGGGCATTACTTCGTGGATGTGATCGCGGGCGTGTCGGTGGCTGCGCTGACGATCCAGGCGTCGAAAGGCCYGACGGCGGTCTTCGTTGCAAGTCCGCTGGCGGTCTCGATGCAGCCGAAATCGGCGGCACCGGACCTGCTGGTCGCTCTTGCCTTCGCCGCCAGGTTTGTGCGGCCGTGCCGCCGGAACATGTCCCGGCATCCGATACGCCTATGAACATCGGCTCTTGGCCGATTGTGTTGCAAAAGTCGAAAGTTGCAGGGCTCARGATTTTTCGCGAAAACACTAAGCAGCGAGCGATCGCTGATTCGTATGACCTCAATCGCGTTACCGAAGTCGCCTGTGAATTTTGCGTGAGGCCGTGAGGTCCCTCGCATCTTGTACGC
>NZ_JBFULT010000158.1:0-13348 GCF_054049755.1 Bradyrhizobium sp. P5_C11_2 | reverse complement strand
TGCCAGCAGAGAGCCGGTGTTGCGAGGGTGGCCGCCGGTCATGCGGTGCCGCCTTGACCTGCCTCGAACCTCTCGCGTTCGCAGGCTTCGCGCGCCGTGACCGTCCTGCCATCCATTGCTGCACCCGCCTCCGCAATGATGACGCCCGCATGCTGCGTAACGTTCCCAACGATCGCCTTGCCTCCATCCTGCACCGACAAATTCTGCACCGTGACCCCGCGCTCGCCATTGTTGCGGTGCCGGCTGAGCGCTTCGATCTGGGCCGCGAAGGTGCGGGCGAGCCGGCCGAGGGCGCGCGTGACGCTTTCCTGTTGCGCGATGTCTTCGGTGCAGGCGAGGCGGCAGGCGCTGCGCATCGCCGCCACGTGGACGGACACCATCTGCGCCGCCAGCATGGCCTCGATGGAATCGCGCGGAGCGATGCTTCGCATCATCGAGATCATGAAGGCGAGATTGGCCGCGTTGGGCCGTTGTCGGATCGCGCTGGCCTTCACCAGCTGCGCCAGGAGCCCATCGAGCGCGTCGCGGTCGACGGCGCCGAGCGCTTCGGCCAGCAGCATTTCGCCGGCTTGCGGGTCGGGATGGTCGATCGAAAATCCGCGCGCGAAGAGCTTGATCCGCGGTAGTGTTGCGGTCGCGGCGCGATCGGTCGCGACGATCGGCGCCGTCTTGGGTTTCGGTGATGTCGTCATGTCGATGGGTCCTTTGCGCGTGCAGGCGTGCGGGTCCACGCGCGCAGAAGCGCGGTACGCCGCCTGAATTTCGGATGTCGATGAGGATCTCGCGCTGGCAACCGTGTCGCGCGGCCCGTCGGGCGACGGGCAGGGGTCTCGAGGATTGCTGCGAGGATGACATTGTGCCGGTGTTTTGCCCGACGGGTCAAATGATTTTGCAGGCCTCGCTTGCCGCGCGGCGGAATTGAACCGGGGCGCGGCGCGGCAGAAACGCGATTGCGTAAATCGCTGCGACCGCTAATCATCGCCGTCGAATGCGTCACGCCATCGAGCACAGAAGTGACGCCGGCCCCGGGGAGAGAACCAATGCGACCAACGCTTCGCCTGCTGGCGGTCATCGCCGGCCTATGCGCCGTGCCGCTCGCGGCGCAGGCCGATGCGGCAAAATATCCGGTGCGTCCGGTCAAGATCATGGTCGGGTTCAGCGCGGGCGGTCCGGTCGACGTGGTCGCGCGCATCGTCGCCGACCGGCTCGGCAACAAGCTCGGACAGCCCTTCGTGGTCGAGAACCGCGCCGGCGCCAACGGCATGATCGCCGCCGAAGGCGTGGCGCATGCGGAAGCCGACGGCTACACCGTCCTGGCCTGCAACTCATCCACGATCACGCTCAACAAGACGCTGTTCAAGGATATCCGCTACGATCCGATCAGCGACTTCGCGCCGCTCACCACCGTCGTCTCGGCGCCGCTCGTGCTGGTGGTCAATCCCGAGAACCCCAAGACCGCCGGCATCAACACCGTGGCCGATCTCGTTGCCGCGGCCAAGGCCGCGCCGGGCGCGCTCGCCTACGGCTCGGGCGGTAACGGCAACCTCGCCCATCTCGCCATGGAGCTATTGGGCCAGAAGGCGGGCATCAAGATGATCCACGTGCCGTATCGCGGTGGCGCTGCGTCCGAGGTCGGCATCCTCGCGCAGGAGGTGTTGGCGGTGTTCGATCCCCTGTCCGCGGTGCCGCTGGTGAAGGCCGGCAAGCTGCGCGCGCTCGCGGTGTCATCGGCCGAGCGGCTGCCGTCGCTGCCGGATGTGCCGACCGTCGCGGAAGCCGGCTATCCCGGCTTCGACCTCTCGTTCTGGGTCGGCTTCTTCATGCCGAAGGCGACGCCCGCGCCGATCCTCGAGACGCTGCACCGGGAGATCGTCGCGGCCGCGAAGAATCCGGCGGTGCAAGAACGGCTCGGCTCGCAGGGCGTGGTGAGCCTGCTCAGCCCGGCGGACTACGCCGCCAAGATCGCGAAGGAGACCAAGGAACTCGCCGAGGTCGTGGCGGCGGCCAACATCAAGTCGGATTGAGATCAACGTCTGCCGCCTGCGGTACAAGGAACGTGGATGCCCGGGACGAGCCCGATGGGGCCGTCGTGCCGCCGTTTTGCCCGGCAAATCAAGGAGTTTTGTCCGTCGGGCAACGCGTCATGCCGGCAACCGCCGGCTACTGTGCATGGGGTTGTTTTCGCGTTTTTTGTGCGGGAGCGTCGGCTACAGCCACAGGATCTGCTTGCGATAGCCGAGATCGGTGAGCAGCGGCGCCGCCGGCCCCTGGTGAAACACCGCGCCGCGCTCCAGCGCGAAGACGCGGTCGGCAAGCGCCAGCACGAGGTCGAGATTGTGCTCGACGATCACGATCGACATCTGCCGGCGCAGCTGGTCGAACACTTTGAACAGCTCCAGCGTCACCGCCGGCGCGAGGCCCTCAAACGGCTCGTCGAGCAGTAGCAGGCGCACATTGCCCGACATGGCACGCGCGACCGCGACCATCTGCTGCTCGCCGCCGGAGAGATAGTCGGCCGCGATGTTCATGCGCTCCTTCAGGCGCGGGAAAGTGTGCAGGATCTGCTCCTCGTCCCACGCCACGCCGTCGCTGCCGTCGGTCTTGCGCGCCAGGCGTCCGAGCGCGAGGTTCTCGCGCACGGTCATGCCGGCAAACAACCCGCGGCCCTGCGGCACATAGCCGACGCCGCGCCGTGCGATGTCGGGCGCGGGGAGGGTTGCGATGTCCGTGCCGCGATAGTCGATGGTCCCGGACGCCGCCGGCACCAGCCCGGCGATGGTCTTCAGCAGCGTCGATTTGCCGGCGCCGTTGCGCCCCAGCAGCGCGACGATCTCGCCCTCGCGCACGTCGAGCGCGGCGTCGCTGAGGATGTGGCTCTTGCCGTAGAACGTGTTGACGCGATCGAGCCGCAGCACGGTCGCGTGCGCGCCGGCCGCGCTGCCGCTGCGGCGGTGCTCGACCGCGGGAATGCCCTTGCCGGTATAGATCTCCTGCACCCGCAGGTCGGCCCGCACCGCCTTCGGGCAGTCCGACATCAGCACTTCGCCCTGATTCATCACGGTGACGACCTGCGAGAAGCCGAGCACACGGTCGATGTCGTGCTCGACGATCAGCACGGGAATGTTGGTCGCGATGTTCCTGACGAGATTCGAGACGCGTTCGCGCTCGGCGGCGGCAAGGCCCGCGAGCGGCTCGTCGAGCAGCAGCACCTGCGGCCTGGAGCCGAGCGCGATGCCGAGATCGACCAGCCGCTGCCCGCCATAGGACAGCTCGCCGCCCTCGATCTCCTCGATGCCTTCGAGTCCGAGGAATTTGACCAGCGCGGCAGTCTCGGCGTGGATGTCCTGGTACGCGTCGATGTCGTTCCAGATGTTGAAGCGCATGGCGCGCCGAGCCTGCAGCGACAGGCGCAAATTCTCGTAGATCGTGAGCCCGCGAAACAGATTGGTGATCTGGAACGAGCGCGCCAGCCCCCGGTGGCAGATCAGATTCGCCGGCACGCCGGTGATGTCGCGGCCGTTGAGGCGGATGGTGCCCTGGTCCGGCGCGTAAAGGCCGGAGACCAGGTTGAACAGCGTGGTCTTGCCGGCGCCGTTCGGCCCGATCAGTGCGTGGATCTCGCCTGCCGCAACCGTGATGCTCGCATTCTCGACCGCGCGGATGCCGCCGAATTTCCGGGAGACGCCGCTGACCTCCAGCACCGTGCCCTTCAACGCCTCCGGCCGCAAAAAGTCCGGCAGCGGCAGCCCGTCATAGATCTTGCGCCGGCTCATCGCGGCGGTTTCCTCCGGCGCGGGACGGAAGCGCCGCATGATCACCGAACCGATGCCGACGAGGCCGCCGGGCGAATACATCACGAACGCCACGAAGATGAGGCCGAACCAGAACAGCCAGTCCGACGTCCAGATCGAGAACAGTTCTCTGAACAGGATGAAGAACACCGCGCCGAGCGCAGGCCCGAGCAGGCTGCGCATGCCGCCGATCACGACCATGGCCAAGAGTTCGCCGGCGAACGGCACCGAGACGGCTTCGGCCGAGACCAGATAGTTCAGGAACGCGATCAACGCACCGGCAAGGCCGGTGACAACGGCGGAGATCACGAACACGGCGAGCTTGTAGCGCTCGACCGGATAGCCCTGAAAACCCGCGCGCAGCTGGTTCTCGCGGATCGCCACCAGCACATGCCCGAACGGCGAGCGCACCAGGCGCATGAGGATATAGAGCACGACGAGCCCGATCGCGGCGACCACGGCGTAGTAGCTGAGCGCGCTGTCGAGACTGATCGGCCCGATGTCACCGCGCTTCAGCCCGCCGAGCCCGTCCTCGCCGCCGGTCAGGCTGGTCCAGCGGAAGGCGGTGGTGTAGACCAGCGCGGCCAGCGCCAGCGTCAGCAGCGAGAAATAGACGCCGCGCCGGCGTAGGATCAGCAGGCCTGTGACGGCCGATGCGATCGCGACGACGATCATCGACCCGAGCAGCGGCAGCCAGATTTCGCCGGGGAAGACGCGAAGCTGGATCAGTCCGGCGGCATAGGCGCCGATGCCGAACCAGGTGCTGTGGCCGAACGAGACGAGGCCGGTGTAGCCGATGCAGAGGTTGAGCCCCATCGCCGCGATGGCAAGACCGAGCATCCATGTGCCGGTGTTGAGCGACAGGCCGAGCGCCTTCAGCACGAAGGGCAGCGCGATGACCGCGATCGTCGCGATCAGCAGCGGCTTGAGCCTGTCGATGGTCGAGGCCCGGGTCATTCGAACTTCTCGATGCGCTCGCCGAGCAGGCCGCGCGGGCGCACCAGCAGCACCAGAAACATCAGGATGTAGATCGAGGCCTCACCGGCGGCCGGCTCGAAATGGATGGCGATGCCGCGCACGACGCCGACGAGGAGCGCCGCGATGATGACGCCCCAGAAGCTGCCGAGCCCGCCGATCACCACCACGACGAAGGCGATCGTCATGATCTCGGCGCCCATCGCCGGGTGCACGGTCGTGATCGGCGCGAAGAAGGCGCCGCCGAGCGCGGCCATGCCGACGCCGAGCATCACGATCGCGGTCATGTAGGGCTGAAGCCGGATGCCCAGCGCCGCGACCATGTCCGGCCGCTGGATGCCGGCGCGCACCACGCGCCCGAACGAGGTCTTGTGCAGCAGCAGCCAGACCCCGACCAGAATCGCCGCCACGACACCCAGGATCAGGAGACGATAGCGCGAGAACAGGAAGTCGCCGACGATCACAGAGCCGCGAAAGCTCTGCGGGATCTCGGTCGACACCGGCGCGGCGCCCCAGATCATGCGGATCGCCTGCTCGGCGACCATCGCAAGCCCGAAGGTCACGAGCAGGCTGAGGATCGGGTCGGCCGTGTAGAAGCGTCGCAGGATGAAGCGCTCGAAGAGGATGCCGAGCAGCGCGACCGCGAACGGCGAGACCACCACGGCGGCGCCGAAGCCGAGGCGCTTGGTCAGTTCGACGCAGACATAGGCGCCGAGCGCGTAGAAGGCGCCGTGCGCGAGGTTGACGATGCCGCCGACCGAGAAGATCAGCGACAGTCCGAGCGCGATGAGCAGGTAATAGCCTCCGAGCACGAGGCCATTCACCACCTGTTCCAGCAAGAACTCGAACTGCATGTTGCGTCCTTGCCGCGAGGGCGCGCGTCAGGCCTTCATCTCGCAGGGATTTTGTTCTCTGGTCGGATAGATCTGTTCCAGCGCATCATTCGCCGCCGGCACCGCATCGCCGAGTACCAGCATGTCCCACTGGTCCTTCATCTGGTCTTTCGGCTTGACGGTGAACGGATAGGCCTCCTGCACGAGCTGGTGATCCCAGGTGCGGAAATAGGCTCTTCGCGCTTTTCCGATGTCGAACTGCGTCTGCTTCTCGAAATAGGCGATCAGCTCGTCGCTCGCGGTCGACTTGGCGGTGTTGATCGCTTCCGCCAGCAGCTTCAGCGTGATGTAGTCGATCCAGGCGTGGTTCTCCGGCGGCTTGCCGTATTTCTTGCTGAAGGCTGCGACGAAGGCCTGCGACGCCGGATTGTTCAGCGTGTGATACCAGACCGTCGGCCAGGTGCCGCTGAGATTGCCGGCGCCCGCCGCCCAGGCGTCGCCGGTGTTGAGGTTGAAGCCGACCAGCGGATAGGGCAGGCCGAACTCGGCATATTGCTTGACCAGGTTGGTGACCTGGTTGCCGGCGAGGTTGCAGCAGACCACGTCGGGCTTCGCCTGCCGCACCTTGAGCAGATACGGGCTGAAATCGGTGACGTCGGTCGCGATCAATTCGTCGCCGATCAGGTTGGCGTCGTGCGCGCTGAAGAAGGTCTTCGCGGCCTTCAACAGATCATGGCCGAAGATGTAGTCGGCGGTGAGCGTGAAGAACTTCTTCCCCTTCACCATGCCCTTTTGCGATAGCGCGGTGCCGACCGCGTTGACCATCACGGTGTTCGGGATGTCGCAGTGGAACGAATATTTGTTGCAGTTCTTGCCGCGCAGCGCGTCCGAGCGCGCGCCGGTCGAGAAGAACACCTTCTTGTTGCGTTCGGCGACCTGCATTATGGTGAGCGAGGAGGCCGAGGAAATCTCGCCAAGCAGCACCACCGCGCCGTCCTGCTCGAGCATGCGCTGTGCCTTGGTGGCCGCGGTGGCTGGATTGATCGAGTCTTCCGAGAGCAGGTCGATCGGCTTGCCCAGAAGGCCGCCGGACTGATTGATCTCCTCCGCCGCGAGCTTTGCGCCCAGCTGTGCGTAGCTGCCGATCACGCCGAGAAAGCCGGTGAGCGGCGTCAGGTGACCGATCCGGATCCTCTCGGCCTGGGCCCTCACGATTGCCGGAAACCCAAGTGCGGACGCGCCTGCGAACGCGGCGCCCGCCCGTAACAACGTCCGTCGCGGGTAGCGGATCATCTTTGTGTCCTCCCGGTGCATCGTGTGTCTCCCTTCAAGATCGGTTATCCGACATTGTGAGAGATGTTTTTCTAATGCTGGAGGATAATCCCGAACGCCATCGCCGGTGTCAACCGGCAAAATCGCCGCTTGGGCGCGGCTCAGGCCTTTTGCGTGAGCGCTTTGCGCGCCGCGCCCTTGGCCCCGAATTCGGCCGAGAGCCGGTCGGCGGCAGCTTGTACGACCTGCGCGCTGGCGTGCAGGGCCTGGTTGGAGAGCCGCCAGATCGGGCCGGAAATGCCGAGCGCGCCGATCACCTGGCCGGTGAAGTCGGTCACCGGCACGGCGACGCAGCGCACCTCCATGTTGAATTCGCCGTCGTCGAAGGCGACGCCGGTGCGCTGCACCTCGGCGATCTCGCGCATCAGCGCGCCGGCGTCGGTGATGGATTTCGGCGTCGACGGCTTCAGTTCCGCGCGATCGATGAACCGCTTGAGCTGCTCGGGGCGGAGCGAGGCGAGGATGATCTTGCCGAGCGCGGTGCAGTGCGCGGGCCGCACCACGCCGACGCGGTCGGTCAGCTGGAACGCGCCGGGGCCGCTCGTGCGCGCAATGACGATCACGGCATCGCCCATCCGCACGGCAAAATGGCTGCTTTCGCTGGTCTGGCGCGACAGCTCCTCCAGAACGGGGGTCGCGACGTTGACCATCTCGATCTCGTCGAGCGCGGATGCCGCGAGCGCAAACAGCGGACGGCCGATGCGATAGCGCTTGTTGTCCTTCTCCTGGCGAAGGTAGCCGAGCGTGACCAGCGTCTTCGCCAGATGAAAGGTGGTCGAGTTGTGCAGGCCGACGAGCTTGCTGAGCTCCGCAAGCCCGATCCCTTCGCGATGACGCGCCACCTCTTCGAGAATCGAGAAGGCGCGGCCGAGCGACTGAACGCCACCGCCACGCTGCTTGTCGTCGGCCTCGTCGTCGCCATCGGCTTGCGGCGCGGGGATGAGTTTGGCGATCGCGGTCTTGCGTGGACTTGCAGGCTTCTCGCCGGTAGCGGGCTTGGTACGCGATCTCAAGGACAAGGCCCCCTCTGGTGAATCGTCATGACGCCGTTCGTTCGACAGTAGCACGCAACCAGCACAGCCGTCGGCGCGGAGCCTCGCGTTTCCTCAGCTGACAGACTACCACAATATAAATTGACGTACAGCATTATGAGAAATAGGGTGTCCGCGGCTCAGCGATGACCGGCCGCGTTTTCCGCATCGGTCCACAAGAAGTCGTGGGCCGGCGGGAGACGGGTTGATGTCGAAAAACATGCTCAACGGCGCCCAGGTCATTGTCGATTACCTGATCCAGGAAAAAGTGCCGCAGGTGTTCGGGCTCTGCGGCCACGGCAACATCCAGTTCATCGACGCGCTGTACGAGCGCTCCTCCGAGATCAAGACGATCTCCGTGCATCACGAGAGCGTCGCCGGCTTCATGGCCGACGTCTACTACCGCGTCTCCGGCAGGCCRACGGCGACCTTCACCTCCTGCGGGCCGGGCTCAGCCAATCTGCCGATCTCGCTCGCGAACGCCTTCCTCGATTCCGTGCCGTTCATGGCGATCACCGGCAACGTGCCGACCAGCCAGTTCAATCGCGGCGCGTTCCAGGAGATGTACCGGCACTACCAGGCCGACTTTCCCTCCACCGTGCGCACGATGTGCAAGAAGGTGTTTCAGCCGACGCGCGGCGAGATGGTGCCGCTCGCGGTGCGGCAGGCCTGGAAGACCATGGTCACGGGGCGGCCGGGGCCGGTGGTGATTGACGTACCGTTCGACGTCTTCATGGAGGCTGCTGCCGAAGAGGCACCGAAGGCCAGCGAGTGGAGCGCCAACATCTCCAGCCGTTGTGGTGCCGATCCCGAAGGCGTCGAGAAGGCGGTCGACATGCTGCTTTCAGCGGAGCGGCCGGTGATGCTGGTCGGGCAGGGCGTRCGCTATGGCGGYGCGGCGGACGAATTGCGCAAGCTCGCCGAGCGGCTTCAGATTCCCGTCGCGGCCTCCGCGAGCGGTCTCGGCGCGCTCGACGTCAATCATCCGCTGGCGCTTGGCCTCGTCGCGCGCGCCGGCCACTATCAGGCCAATCATGCGACCCGCCAGGCCGACGTGCTGCTCGCGCTCGGCGTCCGCTTCGACGACCGCACGTCGAGCTCATGGATTCCCGGCTATTCCTTCACGATCCCGCCAACGCGGCTGATCCATGTCGACATCGATCCCGAGGAGATCGGCCGCAACTATCCTGTCGCGCTCGGGCTGATGGCCGACGTCCGCACCTTCCTGCGTCAGATCCATGCCGAGCTCGATCGCCGCGATAATCTCTTCAAGAAATCCGATGCGCGCAAAAAATGGCTGGCGCAGATCGACACCTATCGCAAGGAGTGGGACAAGTTCGTCGCGCCCGGCTTCTCCGACGATACCACGCCGATCAATCCGCAGCGCGCGGCGGCCGAGATCGACAAGGCGCTGCCGGAGGATGCGATCCTGGTCTCCGACATCGGCGTGCATCACAACTGGCTGCTCGGCTTCTGCAAGCCGAAGCGGCCGGATTCGCTGATCGGCTCGATGGGCTTTGGCCCGATGGGCTTCGGCGTCGCCGGCGTGATGGGCGCGAAATTCGCCGCGCCCGATCGTCCCTGCGTGTCGGTGTGCGGTGACGGTGCCTTCTTCATGCACGCCAACGTGCTGGGTACGGCGGTCGAGTACAATCTGCCCGTGGTCTGGGTGGTCTGGAACAATTACGCCTATGCCTCGATCCGCGGACTTCAGCGCGGCTATCTCGGCGGGCGCGAGCTTGCGACCGACTTCAGGCATCCGGAGACGGGCCAACGTTACAATCCCGACTTCGCGGCGATGGCGCGCGCCTGCGGCGTCGAAGGCGTGCGGGTCGATCGCGCCGGCGACATTGGTGAGGCGATCCGCAAGGGCATTGCCGCCAACAAACCCTATCTGATCGACGTCGATATTGCCGCCGACATCAATCCGATTGGCGCCGGTGTCTGGGAATTGCCAGGCCTCGGCCAGAGCAAGGCCGGCATCGGCACACGTTTCCAGCCGGGCTGATCGCGCCGCTATCAATCGCCAATCAACAAGATATCGGGGAGATGGGAATGACGCTCGCAGGCAAGAAGGTCGTCGTGATCGGCGGCTCCTCAGGCATCGGCCTCGCCACGGCGGAGCTGGCCAAGGCGCAAGGCGCCGACGTCATCATCGCCTCGCGCAGCGCCGCGAAGCTTGATCCCATCGCCGAGCGGCTGAGGGTGACGGCCATTTCCGCAGACGTCACCGACGACCAGAGCGTCATTGATCTGTTCCGTCGCACCGGTCCCGTCGATCACGTCGTGCTGACGGCCGCGCAGCTCCGCACCGGGCCCTTCAAGACGGTCGCGATGGACGACGTGCGTGCCACCATGGAAGGCAAGTTCTGGGGTGCCTGGCGCGTGGCGCGGGAGGCCGAGATCCGGCCGGGCGGATCGCTGACGCTGGTCACCGGCTTTCTCAGCGTTCGGCCGCGGCCGAACTCGGCGATCATCAGTGCGGCCAATGGCGCGCTGGAATCGCTGGCCCGCGCGCTCGCGCTCGAGCTTGCGCCGGTGCGCGTGAATGCGGTCTCGCCGGGGGTGATCGATACGCCGATCCGGGCGGCGATGCCTGAAGCGGCGCGGAAGGAGATGCTGGCAAAGACCGCTGCCGCGCTGCCGGTCGGCCGCGTCGGCATGGCGGAGGACATCGCCCAGCAGATTGCGAGCTTCATGACCAACGGCTTCGCCACGGGATCGATCGTCTATGTCGATGGTGGCGCGCTGGTGAATTGAGTCGCGCGAAAGGAGCACGATCATGGCCGAGGAGAGCAACGGCGCCTTCATCCGCAATATCGCCGAGGTGCCCTGGCGCGAATTCCCCAATCACTTCGGCGGAGCGCTGTCGAAGCCGCTGGTAATGCCGGAGACCGCCGGCTCGCGCCGCATCGACTACCGCATCTCGATGTACCAGCCGATGGCCTATGTGGCACGGCATCATCACAAGGTGCAGGAGCAGGTCTATCACGTGCTCGACGGCGAGGGGCTGATGGAGATCGCAGGCAAGAACCATGTCGTGCGCAAGCACGACGTGATCTTCCTGCCGCCGGGCGTCGAGCACGCGATCTCGAATTCGGGCCTGACCGATCTCGTGTTCCTAGTGGTGACGTCGCCAGTGACCGACGACGAGAAGCCGGTGTGACCTAGCCGGAGGAACGTTCGCGCGCGGCGATGCGGACGGCGCGAGCTTTCGCGCTCTTTCCGGTCGCGCGCGCCGCGATCATGCCGCGTGCCTTGCCGTGGCTGCTCTTCCGGATCAAGGATGCAAGCCGCTTGCGCGCCCGGTTCGCCGTCATGCGTGCGGCCAGTTGCTCGGCCTTGCGAATGATATTGGCGGCCGTAGGCGTCAGATTCACTGGAACCCAGGCGACGTCCTTTGTCTTGGACAGGGCGCCGATGCCCTCGCAGGGCGCTTCGCGCGGCAGGTCGATCCGGATCGCGAGGGCCTCGGAGCGCTCGGTCCAGTCTTCGGCGTTGGTGCCGGTGATGATCCGGACATAATCGCGCGTCTCGCGCGGCAGTCCGCTTTCCCTGGCAAGCCATTTCTGGATACGACCCGGGCCGGCGTTGTAGGCGGCGGCGGCGAGGCCGAGATTGCCGAAATCGTCGCGGAGCTTGCGCAGGAACTTTGCCGATGCGGGCAAGGCCTTCATCGGGTCGAAGGGATCATCGAGTCCGACCTCCGCGGCCGTCTCCGGCATGAATTGCGCGACGCCCTGAGCGCCGGCCTCGCTGACCTCGTTGGAACGAAAACGGCTCTCCTGCCAGATCAGGCGCGCGAAGAACGGCACCGGAATGCCGCTGGCCTCGGCCGCTTCCCTGAGCGCGCGGCAGAATTGTTCGGTTGGCGAAGCCGGGGTCTGCGTCACAGGTTCGATCGCGCGCGTCGGCTCGATCGCCTCTTCGTAGGATGCGCGCGCATTTGCGAGCTCGATGGCCTGCACGCTTGCGAGGAAGAGCTCGACGAGCGGAACCAGTGACGGTGCGCGATCGGCTTTGGGAGTGGAGTTGTCGAGATGTGATGCTTGCCAGGACGGCGACGAGCCGAGGTCGCAGATCAGAGTCAGGAACGCAGCGCAAGCCGCGACGAGAAATCGCATCTCGGTGAATGTCCTCGAACTGTGGGGAACGACCAGCGCGCGCCGGTGACAAGGACTTCTTAACCGCAATTGCGGCGAAGCTGCGATTCCGGGACACCGCCGGTGTTAGTACGGTGTTCCTGCTGCAGAAAATGCGACGTCAGCCCCGCGGATCTACGGGGCCGCGGGGACATGCAACGCTGCAAGTGGTGTGACGGCGGTTGGGTGGCGCTTACGCCTTTGGAAAGTCCTTGCGCAAGGCGATCTCGGCGGCGTCGCCGGGCGACAGCACGGTCTGCTCGAAGGCCGGCTGCGGCCTCGTCATGATGTCGTAGAGCGAGATGCCCTTGATCGGCTTTTCCATGAGCTCGCGGACGCAATCGGCGAGCGTGCCGTTGTAGACGAGATAGGGCGGACCTCGGTCCTTCTGCCGCTCGCCCTTCAGCGACGGCCATTTCTTCAGTTCAGCCGGCGCGTCATAGACGATCGGCGAGCCTTCCTTGAACATGCGCTTGGCCCCGGGCGGCTTGGACTGCCGGGAATCCTAGGGCCGCCGGGTAAACACACGTTAAAGAATTAGCTCAAATCAGCCGGCAATGAAGGCGAGCAGGGTGCCGTTGGCCTGGGCCGGCGGCACGCAGATCGCAGCCCCGCTGCGGACGCCGGCCGAACCCAGCGCCTTCTCGGTCGCCGCGAGATCGCCGCTCACGAGCACCAGCGCCGCGCCGCCGCGTTCGGACAGCCCTGCGAGCGTTACACCGGGATAACGCTTTCCGAGCTGATCCAGCGTCAGATAGACGAAATCGGCGCGATCGCCGCCGGAGGGCACGGTGACCGCGCCGTCGGCATCAGGCTTCGGCTCGCGGTCGATCAGGCGCGCCAGATGCGCTGCTTCCGTCGCGGGCTCGGGCGTTGCGATCAGCGTCTGCTTGATCCGCTTGGCCGCATTGGCGTGCTTCATCAGCTCGGGAATCCACACGGTGTCGCGGGTCTTGTGCTGGCAGGCGAAGATGCGCACGCCGCCCGGCGCTTCCGCGGTCGGCCACATGAAGGTGCGGAATTTTGCCGCCGACACCGTGCCATTCGGCAGCGTCACCGGCCGTTCGAAATCAGTCGGCCCGATCGGCACCAGGCCGCGCGCGCGGATCTCCTCCGCGCCGGCGGCGGAATCGACCGCGGTGAAGGCGATGCGCTCGATGCCCTCGCCCTGCTTGTCGAGGAAGGCGCGTGCCGGCGCGTTGTGTTCGGTCGCAGCCAGCACGCCGAGCAGCTCCATATAGTCC
>NZ_JBFULT010000157.1:0-13446 GCF_054049755.1 Bradyrhizobium sp. P5_C11_2 | reverse complement strand
GCCCCGTGGTTATGGGTCCCGGCCTTCGCCGGGACGACACGTGGGGAGAGTTCAGCGCGCGCAACTCACGCCGCCGCCTGCTCACTCCGCCTGCTCGCCAGGATCTTGTCGATCCGCCGCCCGTCGAGATCGATCACCTCGACGTGCCAGCCGTCGAGATCGAAGGCATCGCCGACGTCGGGCAGCACGTTGAACTGTTGCAGCACGAGGCCCGCCACCGTGTTGTAGCGGTGCGGCGGCAGTTCGATGCCGAGCAGCTCGCCGAACTCGTCGACCGGCATCCAGCCCGAGACGAGCAGCGAATCGTCGGCGCGCTTGACATAGGCAGGTTCCGGCGGTCCCTCCTCGGAATGGAAGGCGCCGACGATCGACTCAAGAATGTCAGCCGTGGTCACGATGCCTTCGAAGGCGCCGTATTCGTCGTAGACGAGCCCAACATGAACCGGAGCGGCTTTCAGGATCGCCAGCACGTCGCGGGCATCGGCCGATGCCGGGATGCCGGGCGCCTCGCGGACCAGCGACCGCAGGTCCGGCGCGCGTTCGCTCATGAAGGCGACCAGCAGGTCCTTGGCCTGGAGCACGCCGATCGGCTTGTCGCGATCGCCGTCCGAGACCGGAAAGCGCGAGTGCGGGCTTTTTGCGATGATCTCCCGGATGATCTCCGGGGCATCGCGCAGGTCGATCTCGTTCACCTCCGTGCGCGGCGTCATGATCGCGCCGACCGGCCGGTCGCCGAGCCGCATCACGCCCGCGATCATCTCCTTTTCGCCCGATTCCAGCACGCCCGCGCTCTCGGCCTCGCTGACGAGATGATGAATCTCGTCCTCCGACACCTTCTCCTCGGCCTTGCCGCCGCGGCCGAGCAACGCGAGGATCAGCTTGCCCGAGATATCCAGCAGAAAGACCAGCGGCAGCGATATCCTTGCGAGCCAGTGCAGCGCGGGCGCGACCTTGACCGCGATGCTCTCGGGGTCGCGCAGCGCGACCTGCTTCGGCACGAGCTCGCCGACGATCAGGGTCGCGTAGGTGATGAGGGTGACGACGATGCCGACGCCGACGATGTCGGCGATGCCCGTCGACAGGCCGAGCTCCACCAGCCATTGCGTCAGCCGCTGCCCGAGCGTCGCGCCCGAGAATGCGCCCGACAGTACGCCGACCAGCGTGATCCCGATCTGCACCGTCGAGAGGAATTTTCCCGGATCGGCCGCCAGCGTCAGCGCCCGCTCGGCGCCGCGCACGCCCTTGGCGGCGAGCAGCGACAGCCGCGCCGGGCGCGATGACACCACGGCGAGCTCCGACATGGACAGCAGGCCATTGATGACGATCAGGACGACGACGATGACGAGTTCGACGGAGAGCATTGACGTTCCGAGGTAAGCGAGTGTGGCCGGATGGCGCTGCAAGCGTTGATATAGGTATTTGGCCGGCAATTGCCGGCAATTCTGTCGCACTTTCCATCGGAACCTCTCCGGCTCCGGAGCGCCGCGACGAGGCGATCCCCGCGGAACTACGGCGTTGCCGTTGCTTAACGGGGTCTTAGCGGTCGCCCGCTAGGTTTCCGGCATTTACAGACATGTATTCGGGGGGGCACGATGCGGATTGGGAAGCTTTTCGCGCTGTCGATGCTGACGGTGACGGTTTTTGCAGTCATCCTTGGCGCCGAGGTGCTGGTGCCCCAGACCCGCATCTACGCGAATCGCTCCGACGCGATCAAGACGGTCGAGGCTTTTGGCGCGACCCTGATGGTCAGCCAGCAGGTCGCCGGCCTTCGCGCTCCCTACATTTCCCCGATTTTCCAGGAGAACCCGGCGACGCAGGCCCAGATCGATGCTGCCGCAAAGGCCGCGAAAGCCGCTGATGCCGCATTCGACGGGGCAAGGCGAGCCATCATGGTGCTGGATGACGCCGGACCGATGATCGACAACCTGGACCGTGCTGCGCGGCGGCTCAAGGATATCTACACGGCGGCAGATCGCGCCATGAGCGTTCCCCTGGCAGCGCGCGACGGCGCTGCGACCAAGGGCTTCCTTCCGGGCGTTGCCGAGGTCATCGGCAATATCGAGCCGATCATGAACCGGCTCGAGGCGAAGGTCGTCAATGCCGATTCCTCGCTTGCGGCGCTGTTGAGCCTGGCGCGGACGGCGCAGGATCTGCGCGTCTCGGCCGGCAGCCGCGCCGCCACGCTGTCGCCGGCGCTCAGCGCGCGCCGACCGCTCACGGCGGCTGAATTCTCGCTGATGGATCGTATGCAGGGACGTGTCGAGGCCGACCGCGAGCGCATCGAGGCCGGCATCGACCAGCTCGGAAATCCATCCCGGATCGCCGCCGCGTTCAAAGCGGCAATGGAGTCCTATTTCGGAAAAGCTGCGGCCGCCGTGGACACGGAAATGCCGGCGGCCCGGAGTGACGGCAAGTACGGCATCAACGCCGACGATCTGGCGAAGGTCATCGTGCCGGCCATCCAGATGTTCTACGGGGTGCGCGACGCTGCGCTGGCCGAAGCGTCCGAGCGCGCCTCGGCCGCGCGCGATGGCGCGCTGGCGATGCTCGCGCTTGCGGGCGTGGCGGTGCTGGCGCTGCTCGGCACGCTCGCCGGCGTCACCATGATGCTGCGCAGCCGCGTGGTGAGGCCGCTCAGCCGGCTCGCGGACGTGATCGGAGCGCTCGCCGCCGGACAGCACGAGGTCGAGATTCCCGCGAGCGGCCGCGATGACGAGATCGGCCAGGTGGCGGGCTCGCTCCGGCACTTCAAGGATTCGCTTATTGCCCAGAAGGCCGCCGACGAGGCGGCTGCAATCGAAGCCGATGCGAAGGCTCGTCGCAGCCAGCGCATGGACCAGATCGCGCGCGACTTCGAAGCCATGATCGGCGACGTGATCAACACCGTGTCGTCGGCATCGTCTGAGCTGGAAGCGTCCGCGGGAACACTGACGAGCGCGGCGGAGCAGTCCGAACAGGTCACGGCGACCGTCGCGGCTGCGTCAGAACAGGCATCCACCAACGTGCAGACCGTTGCCGCGGCTGCGGAGGAAATGGCGTCCTCGGTCGACGAGATCAGCCGGCAGGTCCAGGACTCCGCCCGCATCGCCGGCGAAGCGGTCCAGCAGGCGGGGCGGACCAACGACCATGTCGGCGAGCTGGCCAGGGCCGCCGGCCGGATCGGCGACGTCGTCGAGCTCATCAGCCAGATCGCGGGCCAGACCAACCTGCTTGCGCTCAACGCCACCATCGAGGCGGCGCGGGCCGGCGAGGCCGGACGCGGCTTCGCCGTCGTCGCCTCCGAGGTCAAGGCGCTCGCCGAGCAGACCGCCAAGGCCACCGGCGAGATCAGCCAGCAGATCACGGGAATCCAGACCGCGACCGAGGATTCCGTCGGCGCCATCAAGGCGATCGGCGATACCATCACCCGCATGTCCGAGATCGCGTCGGCGATCGCCTCGGCGGTCGAGCAGCAGGGGGCGGCGACGCGGGAGATTTCCCGCAACGTGCAGCAGGCAGCCCGCGGCACCCAGCAGGTCTCCGCCAGCATCGTCGACGTGCAGCGCGGCGCGAGCCAGACCGGATCGGCGTCCTCCAACGTGCTCGCGTCGGCGAAATCGCTGTCCGGCGAGAGCAGCCGTCTCAAGGTCGAGGTTGGAAAATTCCTGGACGCGATCCGGGCCGCATAGGAAAGCCGTTGTGGCGCAAACCGGCTTCACCTAGGCTTGCAGCTCGGGGATGTCGCAGCCTCCCCGTGAAGTGGTGATCCCACGCAAGCGCTGCTCGCTGACGTATGGAGCGAGCAATGGACGGGATCGCGATCGAGCTTCCACTTTTCCTGTTGGCGACGTTCGCCGGCGCATTCGTGGCCGGCCTCTCCGGCTTTGCCTTCGGCCTGGTCGCGGCATCGCTGTGGCTCTACGTGCTGACGCCGCTTCAGAGCGCCAGCCTGATTGTCGGCTTCGGCCTTCTGGTGCAGGGCTACTCGGTCTGGAAGCTGCGCGCCGCAATCGATTGGCGCCGGCTGTGGCCCTTCATGGTCGGCGCGGTTGCGGGCGTGCCGGTCGGAGTGTCGCTTCTGACCTGGGCCGACCCGAACAGCGTCCGCATCGCGGTTGGAGCGATCCTCATTGCCTACAGCCTTTATGCGTTCTTCCGGCCGCAGCTCAAGGTCGCGACCGTCGTGCCGGCCGCCGCCGATGTGGCGGTGGGTTTCGTCAACGGCCTGCTCGGCGGACTGACCGGGCTTGCCGGCATCGTCGTCACCATCTGGTGCAATCTGCGCGGCCTGCCCAAGGAGCTTCAGCGTGCCACCTTCCAGCCCGTTGCGGTCGTGGTGTTCGCCATGGCTGCGCTGCTGCTGGGCGCCAAGGGGGCGGTCACGCTCGAGACGGCAAAGCTGTTCGTGCTCGGCCTGCCGTTCCTGTTCGCCGGGACGTGGCTCGGACTGAAACTGTTCGGCCGGATCGACGAGGCCGCGTTCCGCAAGATCGTGCTCGTGCTGCTGTTCGTCTCCGGTGTCGCGCTGTTGTTCTGAGCGCGATCAGAACTCGCCGCACCCATCACATCCGAACGCGATGCGCGAGGCTCAGCCGTTCTCGCCGGGGTTTTCCAGGCTGAACGTCTCGGACTTCTCGTCATAGGCGAACAGCTCGGCATAGCGGCCCCAGGACACGACCGTCCTGAGCGTCTCGTCCGCATAGTCCTCGGACATGTAGTCTTCGAGCTCGTTGCGGAAGCGCGCCGCTGGCGCGGTGTGGGATGGCCGCTCGTCGAGCACGCGGCGGATCAGTCCCATGACCGGCACGTAGGTGACGAGATGCTCGGCGAATATCTTCTTGCGTGCGTCGGTGGCGAGCCCGGCAAAGTGCTTGCCGGCTTCGGTGAGCATCAGGTCGCCCTCGCTGAGCTGGGCGAAGCGCAGCAGTTGCAGCGACTCGCCGAGATGGAGGATGTCGTCGGCCGCGAGCTGGAGCTGGCCGGCGAGCACCGGCAGGTCGGCATGTCCGTGATAGGGTGGCCCCGCCAGCGTCTCGATCAGGCCGGACAGCACGTTGGATGACACGTGATGCAGGGTCATGCCGACACCTGAACCGGGAATGCCGTCGGTCGCCGGCGCCTTGGGTTCCGCGCGCTGGGTCATGCGGGCATAGATGCTGTCGACGAGCTGGCGGAAATGCGGATCAAGCCGATTGCGCGGATGGTCCAGCTCGACCTTGATCTCGGCGGCGACGCGTCCCGGATTCGATGAGAACACCAGGATGCGATCGCACATCAGCACCGCTTCCTCGATATTGTGCGTCACCATGAGGATCGACTTGATCGGCAGGCGGCCCTCGATCCAGAGGTCGATGAGGTCGGTGCGCAGCGTCTCGGCGGTGAGCACGTCGAGCGCCGAGAACGGTTCGTCCATGAGCAGGAGGTCTGGATGCACCACCAGAGCACGCGCAAAGCCGACGCGCTGGCGCATGCCGCCCGACAGCTCCTTGGGATAGGCCGACTCGAAGCCGTCCAGGCCGATCAGGTCGATCGCCGCCAGCGCGCGCTTGCGCCGCTCGGCGGCATCGACGCCGAGCGCTTCCAGCCCGAGCTCGACATTTTGCAGCACCGTCAGCCAGGGAAACAGCGCGAATGACTGGAACACCATGGCGACGCCGTTCGGCGGGCCGGTGATGGATTCGCCGCGGCAGGTCGCCTGCCCGGAGGACGGGCTGACCAGTMCGGCGATGATGCGCAGCAGCGTCGACTTGCCAGAGCCGGAGCGGCCGAGCAGGCCGACGATTTCACCGGTGTGGATCGTGAGATCGACCTTTTCGAGCACCAGCAGCTGCTCGCCGCTGCCTTTCGGAAACGATCGGCAGACGCCGCGGATATCGACGAGGGTGGATGGCGTCACGTGGTCGAGCATGATGACCTCCTCCTCAGCCGAGCCGCAGCCGGCGCTCGCCGAACGCGTAGAGCGGCCGCCAGACCAGGCGATTGGACAGCGTCACCAGGGTGCACATCGTGGCAATGCCGAGCACGACGCGCGGGAAATCCCCGGCCTCGGTGGCGTTGGCAATATAGGCCCCGAGTCCGGTGGCCTTCAGGTGAATGTCGCCCCAGCTCGCGACCTCCGCGACGATGGACGCGTTCCAGGAGCCGCCCGAGGCCGTGATCGCGCCGGTGACGTAATAGGGGAAGATGCCGGGCAGGATCACCTTGAACCACCATCGCCATCCCCCGAGGTGGAAGCTGCCGGCGGCCTCGCGCAGATCGGTCGGGAAGGCGCTCGCGCCCGCAATCACGTTGAACAGGATGTACCATTGCGTACCGAGGATCATCAGCGGGCTCAGCCAGATGTCTGGATTGAGCTTGAAGCTGACAATGGCCACGACAAAGACGGGAAAGGCAAGATTGGCCGGGAAGGCCGCCAGAAACTGGGCCAGCGGCTGGATCCGTTCGGCGAGCTTCGGACGAAGCCCGATCCACACGCCCACCGGCACCCAGATCAGCGTGGCGAGGCTGATCAGGACGGCGACGCGCAGCAGCGTGATCAATCCGTCGCGGATGACGACCATGACGTCGGCAAGTCCGAGGTCGGCCGAAAGGTAGCGATAGGTCAGCCAGGCCGCGTAGGCGGTACCGGCAAGGACCATTGCGATCCAGAGCGTGTCGATGAAGCGCGACGGACGCTCCTTGCCGCGTCCCGCAGACAGTTTCGGCAGCGGGATACGTAAATTCGAGATCGCCCGGTTCAGCGCCGCAAAGGGAAGCGTGAGGGCGCGCAGTGCGCGGGTGCGGCGGAACAGATCGAGCATCCAGGAGGCCGGCGCTTCGCCCGAGGCGGTCTGCTCGAAGCGGAATTTATCCGCCCAGGCGACGATCGGCCGGAACAGCAACTGGTCATAGGCGATGATGACGAACAGCATCGCCAGGATCGCGTAGAAGATCGCGGGCAGATTTTGCTGCTGGATCGCCAGCGCGACGTAGGAGCCGATGCCCGGCAGCGTCACCGTGGTGTTGCCCACCGTGATTGCTTCCGACGCCACCACGAAGAACCAGCCGCCCGACATCGACATCATCGCGTTCCAGATCAGGCCCGGCATCGCGAAGGGGACGTCGAGACGCCAGAAGCGCTGCCATCCCGACAAATGGAAGCTTTGCGTCGCCTCTTCCAAATCCTTCGGCACGTTGCGGATCGACTGGTACAGGCTGAAGGTCATGTTCCAGGCCTGGCTGGTGAAGATCGCGAACACCGAGGCAAGCTCGGCGCCGAGCACCTGCCCCGGAAACAGATTCATGAAAAACACGACAGTGAAGGTCAGAAATCCCAGGATCGGGACCGATTGCAGGATGTCCAGCAGAGGGATCATCACCAGCTCGGCACGCCGGCTCTTGGCTGCGATCGCCGCATAGACGAACGTGAATACGATCGAGCAGACGATCGCGAGCAGCATCCGCATCGTGGTGCGCAAGGCGTAGTATGGCAGGTGAGACGGATCGAGCGACACCGGCGCGCGCTCCAGCTCGGACAGCGGCACCGTGGTCTGCTTGCCGCCATAGACGATCAGCACCATGGCGCCGATCACCAGGATCAGCGCGACGACATCCCAGACATTGGGCCGAAGCGCCCGGCCGATTGCGGCCGTGCGGATATCTCTCGGCTTCATGGGGCCCGCCTTTGGGCTGGAATCTTGAGCTAGATCTTGGGCTAGAACTCGCCGTGCAGGCGGCCTGAGAAGACCGAGACCGGCCCGCGGTCGGCGTTATAGGCCGGGTTTGTGATCAATTGATAGTCGGCCGTGAGGGTGAGACTCTTGTTCAGCGCGTAGGCGTAATAGGTTTCGAGGATGCGCTCCTTGCGGTAGTTCAGCGCTCCGTCGCCGATGAGAACACCGAGGCCGCCGGCGGCCAGGAAGTCGCGATAATCCTGCGAGATGGCGTTGATGGCGCCGCCGATGCCGATCACGTCGTCAGGCCGGCCCCATTTCGTGCCCTTGATCGACAGTCCGCCGGACAGGCTGCGGTTGATGTCGGTGAAGGCGAGCGTTTCGGTCTTGCCGTCGTTCCAGCTCCAGCGGCCGAACAGTCCGACATCGTCGGTGATGGCCTGCTCGAGATTGACGACATAGCCGACCTTGAGGCGGCCGCGGCGGGTCTGTGCGATGTCGAGATTGAGCGCGGGATTGTCCAGCGTCTCGCGGAAGCTGCCCATATTGGCGCTGTCGACCCAGCCCATGGTCCTGAGCTTGCCGGGTTGCGAGAACAGCGAATAGCGCGTCTCGAGCTCGAGCACGTACTGGCCGCGCTCCCCGACCCTGGTGTCGAAATGATTCGAATTGGACTCCGCGACCATGAGGAAATAGCCGCCGCGCAGCGCCCATTGCTTCTGGTTGAGCTCGGCGGTGACGCCGTAGGTGAGGCCGACCTTGTCGGCGGAATAGTCGAAGGCGCCCGGCGCCCAGATCGACCAGTTCATGAAGTCCTTGCGGGTGTCCTTGGCATAGGCGTTGCCGTCGAACACGTCGATCACCGCGAACTTGCCGGCCTGCACGGTGAGCCGGGACACGTCGACCTTCTGCCCGAGCTGCAACTGGCCGCTCGCGAGCTCTTCCTGCTCGCCGCCGAAGCCAAAGGTCTGGCGCACGAACAGCCGCGAGGTGTTGTAATGCGGGTAGGGGAAGTTCGACTTCTGCGCTTCGCCGTTCGGAAAGCCGGCCGCGCCCACCGTGTCGTTCAGTCCAAAACCCTGGAGCAGCTCCGGATTGTAATAGACTTCGCCGCCGTCCCACAGCCGCGCGTTCAGGAACAGGCTGTTGCTCCAGGTCGCCTTGGCCTGGGTTGAAGGCGAGAGAGAGTTCGTTCCGCTGTAGAGAGCGGGAAACGACGGATAGCCTTGCGGCAGATAGGTGCTCTGGCCGTGAATCTCCCAGCGATCCGATTCCGTGTCGATCAGGGAGCTCTTCGGATTGTAGCTCGGCATGCCCGGCCAATCGACCTTGCGGTTGAGGCCGAGCCTGACCTGCTGGAAGTCGAGCGACGAGGAGGCGTATTGGGCCCCCGTGGAGAAGGCGACGTTGGCGCCGTCGAAGCGGCTGTAGAGATATTCGAGTCGTGCGCTCCAATGCGGCGCGAAGCCGTATTCGACGCCGGCACCCGCGATCCAGCCGGGCCGCGTGTTCAGGATCTTCGGGACTTCGGCGCCGGAGGCCGGCGTGTCGAAATAACGTTCGCCCATCCATGCGAAGCCGCCGGTGGCATAGACCAGCCACGGACCGCTGGTGTAGCCGACGCGGCCGCGCAGGCTGGCGGTGTAGTCCCATTGCTGGGTGACGGTGTTGGCAGGTGTTGCGAGGAATGAGACAATCGAGTTCGAGATGATGTAGTTCGGAAACGAAAAATCGCCTTCGACGCCGACCAGCCAGCCGGAGTTGAGCCGGTAATTGTAGCCGGCCTGCACGCCGCCGATCATGCCGCTGAAGACGCCATTGCCGTCGATTGCGGCGCCGTCGTTCAGGGCGAAGCCGGACGAGCCGCGGCTGTAGCCGGCATGCGCGCCGATATAGAGACCCGTCCAGTCATAGACCGCCTTCAGGGCCGGTGCCTTCAGCGGCAGATCGGCCGCGTGGGCAGCAACGGGAAGCCCCAGGAGGCCTGCGACGGCCGCCGTATGCAGCAACCGGTGTCGGTGACTTCTCAACGTCAAAACCTACGCCCCCAAACGCGAATGTATCCACCCGCCGCGACATCCCTGCCGATTCGCGGTGCCCCTGTCATCAGGGTCCTGGGGTCATGCGATCGGCCGAGATGATCTCGATTCGACGCGATTTCGTCCCAAGTCCCTGCGCTCGTTGCGAACCTTATTGCGATTAATTCGCAATAGCAACTGGTGCGGATTGCCGCGGGTGATGGTTCGCACCGTCATGTGACGGGACTGCAACAAATGCCCGGCCCCCAAACGGTTGACCCCGCCCGGGGGGACATCCGGGCGGGGTCGGGGCACGACACGGGGTGGATGAGGCGCCCGTGTCGGACGCGGATCCACTTAAGATCGGCCTCAGGTACTCAAATCAGTAGCAGGTACGAACGCGGCCGACGTACTGGCCGAAGGCGTTGTACTGGGCGACCCAGCCGCAGCGGTGATAGCCGTAATAGGGGTCGTTGCTGGCGGCGATCGCGGAGCCGACGACGGCGGCGGTGGCGATGCCGGCACCCACACCCCACACCCAGCCCGGCTGCTTGGCTTCGGCCGAGGAGGTGGTGGACACGATGCTGCCGGTGACGGCGAGGGCAGCGAGAGCGACGGCGGCAATCTTGGTCTTGATCGACATGTGAAACTCCATCCGGGTYGAGGCGGTCCGTTGTGGCCCGCGTGCCCAGTTGGACGGAGGCTGCCCGCGTCCGGTTCGAAAGCGACAAAGCGGGTCGCGGAATCCGGATCTTTCCTGAACGATTCCAGGAGGATGTGAGCTAGCCGAGAGGCCCTCTGGCGAGCCTGTTCACGTCGAAGTTATCGACCTCGGCGAGCAGCTCGCAGAAAGCGCGCGCGCCCTGGTCGATGAGCTCATCGCCCTTCGCGGCCACGGCCAGCGTCGCATTGCCGACTGCACCGCTGGGGTTGAGATCCTGCGCCTGCCAGGCGAACGGCGCGGGACGCTGCGTCGACAGCCAGCGATATTGCTGCTCCATCGCGATGCTGCTCGCGGGAAAATCGGCGATCGCATCCCCGCGCACCTGATCGGGATAGCGCGCCAGCATGATCGAGGTCTCGACCGCGCCGCCATGAATGCCGTGACGCACTTCCTCGGCCGGGAACAATCGGTCCGCGCCCGACAGCCGCGACCACGACGTCGTCACCACGAACAGTTTTTGGTGCGCGCGAAGATCCTGCGCGACCAGCATCATGGCCGCGCTGTTGCCGCCATGGCTGGTGATGATGACGAGCTTCTTCACGCCGCGTCGGGCGACGTCCTCGCCGATTGCGGTCCATCTCTTCAGCGCCACCTCGGTCGGCAGCGTCTGCGTGCCCGGATAGTCGAAATGCTCGGTGGAAATCCCGACCGGTTCAACGGGAAGAAAACTGGCCGGAACGCGCTCGGGCAAAAGCTCGCGCACCCGCGCGAGATAGGCGTCGGCGATCAGCACGTCGGTCTCGAGCGGCAGATGCGGGCCGTGCTGCTCGGTCGCCGCCAGCGGCAGCACCGCGATCCAGCGCGAAACCTCGGCCGGGCCGGCATCGGCCCAGCGGATCTCGGTCCAGTCGCGGGAAAGCGTCATGAAGTTTTCCTTGAAGGTTTCTTTGCCCGAATTTGTCACGTAATTTGGGGTATCAGGGGACGCRGGCCCGGCCGGCTCGCGTCCCCGAACGTGTTGCGGTTTTATCGCGTTGCTTTCACATGAGCCAGAAGCGATTGGGCTAGAAGCGATCGACGGAGTGCCATCATGAGCCCCTCTCATCTGCGGCGAGCGTTAACGGCAGGCTTGCTGGCCGCCTTCGTCTCGGTCGTCCCGGCGCGTGCCGAGACGCTGGACAAGGTCATGTTCGGCACCAACTGGGTCGCCGAGGCCGAGCATGGCGGCTTCTTCCAGGCGGTCGCCGACGGCACCTACAAGAAGTACGGCCTCGATGTCACCATCGTTCCCGGTGGGCCCAACGAGAACAACCGGATGCTCTTGATCGCCGGCAAGATCGATTTCTTCATGGCCGCCAACACGCTGATGTCGTTCGACGCGGTCGCCAACAACGTCCCCGTGGTGACGATCGCCGCGATCTTCCAGAAGGATCCGCAGGTGATGCTGACGCAGCCGGACGCCAAGGTCGGCAAGATCGAGGATCTCAAGCCGCTGACGCTGTTCGTCTCCAAGGAGGGCATGACCAGCTATTTCCAGTGGCTGAAGTCGGAATACGGTTTTAGCGAGAAGAACGTCCGGCCCTACAATTTCAATCCGCAGCCCTTCATCGCCAATCCCAAGAGCGCCATGCAGGGTTACGTCACCTCCGAGCCCTTCGCGGTGGAGAAGGCCGCGGGCTTCAAGCCCAACGTGCTGCTGCTCGCCGATTACGGCTTCAATACCTACTCGACCCTGGTCGAGACCCGCCGCGACATCGTCGAAAAAAAGCCTGATCTGGTGCAGCGCTTCGTCGATGCCTCCATGGTCGGCTGGTACAATTACATCTATCGCGACAATTCCGCCGGCAACGCCATGATCAAGAAGCTCAATCCGGAGATGACCGACGAACTGCTGGCCTATTCCGTCGCCAAGATGAAGGAATACGGCATCGTCGATTCCGGCGACAGCTTGAAAAACGGCATCGGCGCGATGAGCGACGAGCGCTACACCTCGTTCTTCGACAAGATGGTGAAGGCCGGCGTCGTCAAGCGCGATCTCGACTTCCGCAAGTCCTATACGCTGCGTTTCGTCAACAAGGGCGTCGGTGTCGAGCTGCGCCCCGCCAAGCCGTAACGCAAGGTCCATGTCATCAGTCAAAACTTCGTCGGGGGTCGAGGCCGGCCTGACGGCCCTGGCCGTCAGCCTGCGCGGCGTGACGAAGGTCTATGACAATGGCGTCATGGCGCTCGGTCCGCTCGATCTCGCCGTGCGCAAGGGCGAGTTCATCTCGCTGCTGGGCCCGTCCGGCTGCGGCAAGTCGACGGCGCTGCGCATCATCGCAGGCCTCAGCGCGCAGTCGTCCGGCACGGTGCGGGTGTCGCGCCATGAGGGCGAGGCGCAGCCGGGTCATGGTATCGGCTTCGTGTTCCAGGAGCCGACCCTGATGCCGTGGACCAGCGTGCGCGAAAACGTCCGGCTGCCCTTGAGGCTTGCCCGCGTGCCAAAGGCCGAGGCGCGCGGGCGCGCCGATGACGCGCTGGCCAGCGTCGGGCTTGCCGATTTCGCCGATGCCTTTCCGCGCGAACTCTCCGGCGGCATGAAGATGCGGGTGTCGCTGGCGCGCGCGCTCGTTACCGATCCCGACATCCTGCTGATGGATGAGCCGTTCGCGGCGCTCGACGAGATCACGCGCTTCCGCCTCAACAACGATTTGCTCGCGCTGTGGCGCAGCCTTCGCAAGACCGTCATCTTCGTCACCCATTCGGTGTTCGAATCGGTCTACCTGTCGCAGCGCGTCGTGGTCATGACGGGGCGGCCCGGCCGCATCCAGGCCGACATCCGCATCGAGACGGTCGAGCCGCGCGGTGAGGAGTTTCGCACGTCAACCGCTTATGGCGACTACTGCCGCAAGGTCTCGGGCGCGCTGGCGCCGTCCTATTCGGGACAGTCGATGCTATGAGCGCCAGGCCCGCGATCAGTTCCAGGCCGTCCGGGGCGCAGCGCGCGGTGCGTTTCGCGCTTCCCGTCATCGTATTCGCCGCCGGCCTCCTCGCCTGGGAACTCGTGGTCCGCATCAAGGACATCCCGCCTTACGTGCTGCCGGCGCCCTCCGTCATCTTCCTGACGCTGATCAAGGACTGGGCGGTGCTGTCA
>NZ_JBFULT010000156.1:0-13484 GCF_054049755.1 Bradyrhizobium sp. P5_C11_2 | reverse complement strand
CGAGTGAAGCGCGAGTTGCGCCGACGCTTGCGAGCCGAGTGGCAGCTTTTGCCGGGACAGGTTGCGCCGATAGCGGCGGCGAGCAGATGTCCGATCAATCAGGGGATGGCGGGCTGTGTCTCGACCAGCGGCATCCAGCCGGCCTCGCTGCGCTGGAACAGCGGACACCCGTAGACCGCGCGAACCGGAAGCGGCGCAGACAGTGCCGCGGTCGTTACCTCCCAGCGATTGGTCTGCTTCATCGCGACGACCATGCCGGCAATCTCGGCGCCGATCTTCCGCAACAGACGCACGGCGGCGACCGCGGTCGCGCCGGTCGAGATTGCGTCATCGACCAACACCACCCGGCGGCCTTCGATCAGGGGCAGCAGATTCGGATCCAGCCGCAGCTTTTTCCCGGCCTCGGGGCTGGTGATCGAAGTCACGGGCTCGGACAGCGCGTCATCATACCAGAATTTGCGGGAGTATCCGAGCGGGACATAGCGCGCCTGTCCGAGCCGTTCGGCCACCAGCGATGCAAACGCAAGACCCAGCGTCGGCAGCCCGACGATGATCTCGGCGTCGAATGCGCGCGCCTGTGTCGCCATATGGTCTGCCAGCGCCGCGACAACGAGATGTGAGGCCTGGTTGGCGATGAGCGAAGCGACGGCGCGCTCGCCATCGGGCAACCGGCGCAGCGGCAAGACGAGGATGCGGCCGCAAGGCAGCGTAGCGGGATAGCCGAAGCGATAAGGTGGCGTCGCCGAGAAGCGTGCGGGGATCTCCGGCGTCAGATCCTGCCAATAGCCGGTTGTAGACTCGATATGAGGTTCACGCCCGGTCATGTGCTGCTAGCCGCCGAGGATACGGCGGCAGGCGTCGACGAAGACCTGGGCGCCCGTCACGATATCCGCGTCGGCGGTGTTTTCGGTCCAATGGTGACTGATGCCGCCGATCGACGGCACGAACAGCATGCCGGCGGGCATGATCGTCGCCAGCATCTGCGCATCGTGGCCGGCACCGCTGGGCATGCGCAGCGAGCGCCCGCCGGCAAAGCCCTTGCTCGCGGCCTCGATGGCATCCTGAAAGCCGGAATTCATCATGGCGGGTGCGCCGGTGCGAAGCCGCTCGACGGTCACGGTGCAGCGGCCCTGCGTGTTGACCTCATCCGCCATCGTCCGCAACAGATCTTCCAGCCGCGCGATGACGGCAGGATCGTCGTCGCGGATCTGGAACAGCATTTCGGCCGCGCCCGGGATGATGCTCGGCGCGCCGGGATCGAGCGTGATGCGGCCGGTGGTCCAGACCGTGCGCGGTCCGCATGCGGCCGGGAAACGCTCATCGATGGCCACGCAGAATCTTGCCAGCGCCAGCCCGGCATCTTTTCGCACGGCCATGCGGGTGGTGCCGGCGTGGTTCTGTTCACCAGTGAAATTGATGCGGTATTGCCAGATGCCGACGATGGAGGTCACGACGCCGATCGCGAGATGGCCGCTTTCGAGCGTGTCGCCTTGCTMGATATGCGCCTCCAGATATCCGACGTGCCGCCCCGGCTCGGCGGCGATCCGCGTGCGCCCGGCGAGTCCCATCTCGCGGAGTGCGTCGCGCATGGTGCGGCCGCTGGTACGGTCCCGCGCAGCATCGATGTCGGCCTCGGTCACTTGCCCGATATAGGAGCGCGAGCCGAGGAAGCTCCCGAAATGACCTTCCTCGTCACACCATGCGGCGACTTCGACCGCGCCCGCAAGCGAGGGATCGGCATTGAGCACGCGCGCGGCTTCGAGCGCGTAGACGACGCCGAGCGGGCCGTCGAGCCAGCCGGCGTAGTTCTGGCTTTCCAGGTGCGAGCCCGCCAGCAGCTTCGGCCCGGGCTTCGTGCTGGTGCCGAAGACGTTGCCGATGCCGTCGATCGCCGCGGTGAGGCCGGCGTCGGGCAGCTTCTGCGCCAGCCAATCCAGTGACAGCCTGTGCGGCTCGGAGAAGGTCGGTTTGTGCACGCCGGTCTTGTAGGCGCCGATGGCGCGCAGCGCATTGAGATCGGCGAGAACGCGCATCCCATCGGCGCGCGACTGGGTGTCAGGCATGTTCGGCAACCTTCAGCGCCTCGGTTCGGATTTCCTCGACCAGCCGCTCCTTCAACTGGACGAATTCGGGCGTGGTCTTGATCTTGTAGGAGCGCGGATGCGGCAGATCGATCGCGATGTCGGCCTTGATGCGGCCGGGGCGCGCGCTCATGACGACGACGCGGCTGCCGAGGAAGATCGCTTCCTCGATGTCGTGGGTGACGAACAGCACGGTCTTCTGGTCGCGCTCCCAGATTCCGAGCAGCATTTCCTGCATCAAGGCGCGGGTCTGGTTGTCCAGCGCGCCGAAGGGCTCGTCGAGCAGCAGGATTTTCGGATCGTTGGCGAGCGCGCGGGCGATCGCGGTGCGTTGCTGCATGCCGCCCGAAAGCTGCTTCGGCCAGTGGTTCTCGAAGCCGGACAGTCCGACCTGGCGGATGAAGGCGTCGGCGATCTTGTTCCGATCGTCCTGCGACACGCCGCGCTCGCGCAGGCCGAAGGCGATGTTCTCGCGCACGGTCAGCCATGGAAACAGCGTGTAGGACTGAAACACCATGCCGCGATCGGCGCCCGGGCCGGTCACTTCGCGTCCATCGAGCACGACGCGTCCGCTGGTCGGGCGGTCGAGGCCGGCGACGATGCGAAGCAGCGTGGACTTGCCGCAGCCGGAGGGGCCGAGGATGGTGACGAAATCGTTGTTGCCGATCACAAGATCGGTCGGCTCCAGCGCCCTGGTCGGCGCATTGCCGTGGCGCGCGGGAAAGGTTCGCGAAACCTGCTCGATCTTCAGCGTCGTCATGCGAGCTTCCACGGGAAGAGCCAGGCATTGAATGCCTTGAACAGGAAGTCGGAGACGAGGCCGATCAGCCCGATGACGATGATGCCGAAGATGATCTGGCCGGTGTTGAGCAAGGCCTGGCTGTCGGTGATCATGTGGCCGATGCCGGAGGACGAGCCGATCAACTCGGCCACGATGACGTAGGTCCAGGCCCATCCCAGCACCAGTCGAAGGATTTCGGCGATCTCGGGAGCGGAGGAGGGCATCAGCACGCGCCGGATGATGCCGCGGTCGCTGGCCCCCAGCGTGTAGGCCGCTTCCACCAGATCGCGCCGCGTCGCGCCGACGGTCACCGCCACCATCAGGATGACCTGGAACACCGAGCCGATGAAGATGACGAGCAGCTTCTGCAATTCGCCGATGCCCGCCCACAGGATCAGGAGCGGGATGAAGGCGGAGGCGGGCAGATAGCGCGCGAAGGAGACGAACGGTTCGAAGAACGCCTCGACGGGCTTGTAGGCTCCCATCAGCACGCCGAACGGCACCGCAATGAGCGCGGCAAGCGCGAAGCCGCCGACGACGCGCCAGATGGTCATGCCGATGTCGAACAGGAAGCCTTGCTTGGCCAGCAAGTCATAACCTTCCTGGACCATTGTCAGTGGGTTCGCGAGGAAAGTTTTCGACACGTGGCCGCCAAACGTCGCCCACGACCAGAGGGCAACGAACACCACGAAGAAGGCAAGGCCGTAAGCCACGCGCTGATTCGACGTCACGGGATCCAGGGGACGCATCGACGATCTATCCGGTCGATAAACGGGTTTGCCGGCCCCGTCGCAAGACGGGGCCSGCAACTCCCGAGAGATTTACTTGATGTAGCTCGCGTCGAAGAGGTCCTCGACCTTCGGTGCGGCCTTGATGATGCCGATCTCGAGCAGGAGCTCGGCGGCTTCCTTGTTGAAGGTCAGGAAGTCGCCGGCGAAGAATTTCTGGTTCGCGGCCTTGTCCTGCCAGCGCAGGTACTTCGCCGAGTTGCCGAACGCTTCGCCGGTCTGCTTCACGTCGGCGCCCATGATCTCGTAGGCCTTGGCCTGGTCCTTGGCGATCATGTCGAGCGCCTCGAAATAGCTGTCGGCCAGCGCCTTGGCGGCCTTCGGGTTCTCGGCGAGGAACTTCGGCGTGCAGCCGAACGTGTCCATGACCATCGGATAGTCGAGCGTGGTCGCGATGATCTTGCCCTTGTCGGGCGCGGCGCGCACGGTCGACAGATACGGCTCGTAGGTCATCGCGGCGTCGTTCTGGCCGGAGACGAAGGCCTGCGCGGCGGCGGCCGGCTCCAGGTTCACGACGGTGACGTCCTTCACGGTGAGGCCGTTCTTCTTGAGCATCCAGGCCAGCGCGAAATACGGCGAGGTGCCCGGCGCGGAGGCGGCAACCGTCTTGCCCTTCAGGTCCTTGATCGCGGCGACGTCGTTGCGGACGGCCATGCCGTCGGCGCCATAGCTCTTGTCGAGCTGAAAAATCTGCTTGGTCGCAACGCCGTTGGCGTTCCAGGAGATCCAGGTCTCGACCGTGGTCGCCGCGCACTGGATGTCGCCGGAGGCGATGGCGAGGTGGCGGTCCTTCTGCGGGATCTTCTTGATGGTGACGTCGAGGCCGTTCTTCTTGAAGATGCCGGCCTCCTTCGCCAGCGTCAGCGGCGCAAAGCCGGTCCATCCGGAGATGCCGACGCCGACCTTGACGTCGTCGGCGAGCACCGGAGTGGAGGCCGCGAGGGCAATGATTGTCGCAAATACTTTCGAACTACGCATGATTGTCGTCCTCTTGCCGATCGATGGATTGACGTCCTGTTGATCTGTTCGTTTCGATCCGGAATGCATGGATCTTTGCCCGACGCGTTGCACGATTTGTGCCGACATTGTTCTCTCAGCCTCCCTTGAATCGGGCGACAAGGCGGTGAGAGTCACCGGGATAAAGCAGCCGCACCGCGGTGATCGTGCGCGCGCTGCGCCAGGTATAACGGTCGATCACGAGGCAGGGCGCGCCGACGGCGATGTCGAGCGCCTCCGCCGTGCGATCGTCCGCAACAATGGCGCTGATCGTATGCTCGGCCTCCGTCCATGGGACATGATGAAGCAGCCACGAGCCGGGCGGCTCGCGCGAGAAATCCGCGGTCGCGGCATCCGGTACGGACGCAAGATCGATCAGCCTGTCCTCGACGGCAAAAGGAACATTGTCGGCGCTGTGGCGGCAGGCAATTGCGATCACCCTGCCGGCTTTCTTGACGCCGAGACRCTCGCGGTCGGCCGCGGTCGCGACGCGCAGCTTGCGGCCGATTAGCTCGTAGCCGTAAGCGCGGCCGAGCCCGGTGATCTCGGCACGCATGTCGGCGATCTTGAGCACGGCCGACTGATGTTGCGGCCGACGCACGAAGGAGCCGGCGCGCCGCCGCCGCTCGATCAAATCGGCCTGCGCGAGCTCCGACAACGCCTTGTTCACGGTCATGCGCGAGCAGCCATAGCGCGCCACCAGCTCATGCTCGAACGGAATGCGGTGGCCCGGCGGCCATTCGCCGGTCAATATGCGCTTCTCGATGTCGGCCCGGATGCGCTTGTAGAGCGTCGGCTTGTCGGCGGCATCGGTGGCAAGGCTCATGCGAGGAGCCTCCGCACCGATGCGTTGAAGCGTTCGCGCGCGGCCTCGCGAAGCCTGTGCCGTCCCCCCTCGACGACCCTGTTGCCGCCGGCCCAGACGCAATCGATTGCGCCGCTGCCGGCCGCAAAAATCCAGCCGTCGATGACAGCGTCGCGCGAACGTCCCGCCAGCGACGGATGCGCCGCGTCCAGCGTGACGATGTCGGCGCGTGCGCCCGGCGCAAGGCCGACCGTCGCCTGCGCCAGGGCCTGCGCGCCGCCTGCGAGCGCATGATCCAACAGGGCGCGTCCCGTCGACACGCCTGCGCCGCCGGAGAGCACGTTGCGTTCGCGATGCTTGAGCCGCTGGCCATATTCGAGCTGGCGCAGCTCTTCGGCGACGCCGATCAGCACGTTGGAATCGGTGCCGACGCCGAACCGGCCGCCGGCGTCGAGGAATTCGCGCGCCGGAAAAATGCCGTCGCCGAGGCTCGCCTCGGTGACAGGGCAGAGGCCAGCGACCGCGCCGGTCCTCGCCAATGCGCCGATCTCCTCATTCGTCGTGTGGGTGGCGTGAATGAGGCACCAGCGCTGGTCGACGGCCGCSTGCTCCAGCAACCACTGCACCGGCCGGCGGCCAGACCAGGCCAGGCAATCCTCGACCTCCTTGACCTGTTCGGCGACGTGAATATGCACCGGCCCGCCGTCCGCGAGCGGAATGATCGCTGCGAGTTCCTCCGGCGTCACCGCGCGCAAGCTGTGCGGGGCGATGCCGATATTGGCACCCGGCAATTCCGCGATCGCCTTGCGCGACGCCGCCATCAACGCCGCGAACCGATCGACCGAGCAGATGAAGCGGCGCTGGCCCGTGTGCGGAGCTGTGCCTCCAAATGAGCCATGCGCATAAAAACTCGGCAGCAGCGTGAGGCCGATGCCGGAAGCATCGGACGCCTGTGCGATGCGTGCAGCCATCTCGGCGAGGTCGGCATAGGGCGAGCCGTCGCGGTCATGATGGAGATAATGGAATTCGCCGACGCGGGTGAAACCCTGCTCGAGCATCTCGACATAAAGCAGCGTCGCAACAGCCGTGACGTCGTCCGGTGTCATCGCGAGCGCGAAACGATACATTGTCTCGCGCCAGGTCCAGAACGTATCGGTCGAGGTCCCGCGCTGCTCGGCCAGTCCCGCCATGCCGCGCTGAAAGGCGTGGCTGTGCAGGCTCGCCAATCCCGGAACCGCGATCTGGTGGCGCTCGTCGCCCGCGGCCGGCGCCACGCCCGGCGTCACCGCGGCAATCGCGCCGGCGGTGACGACCACCTGCACGTCATGGGCCCAGCCCGAGGGCAGGAGCGCGGAGGCGAAATGCAGTCGGGTCATGATTACACGCCGGCTGGACAGAACGGCGACACGATTATATGTCTAGACATATAAGTCAAGCATCCCACGAAGGGACCCATTGCATGGCAGAGCGCTTCGACCGGATCTGGCACAACGCCCGGCTCGCCACGCTGCGCGCCGACCGGCCCGATCTCGGCGACATCGAGCACGGCCTGATCGCCGCGCGCGGCGGCCACATCGTCTATGCGGGCGCAGAGGCGGATTTTCCTGCGGATGCGGACGCAATCAAGCGGATCGATTGCGAGGGACGCTGGATCACGCCCGGCCTCGTCGACTGCCATACCCATCTCGTCTATGGCGGCAACCGCGCGCACGAGTTCGAGCTGCGTCTGAAGGGCGCCAGCTATGAGGAGATCGCACGCGCCGGCGGCGGCATCGTCTCGACCGTGGTCGCGACCCGCAAGGCGAGCGAGGCCGACCTCGTCGCCAGTGCGCTGCCGCGGCTCGATGCGCTGATTGGCGAGGGCGCAACGACGATCGAGATCAAGTCCGGCTATGGCCTCGATACCGAGACCGAGATGCGGCAGCTTGCTGCGGCCCGCAACCTCGGCCGCCAGCGGCGGGTTGCGATCCGTACCTCCTTCCTTGGCGCACATGCGCTGCCGGCCGAGGCCGACGGCGACAAGGACCGCTACATCGATCTCGTCTGCAGGGAGATGCTGCCGGCCGTTGCAAAGGCCGGCCTCGCCGATGCCGTCGATGCCTTCATGGAGGGCATCGCCTTCTCGAACGAGCAGACGGCGCGCGTATTCGAGACGGCGAGGGGTTTGGGGCTGCCGGTCAAGCTCCATGCCGATCAGCTGTCGAATCTCGGTGGCGCCGCGCTCGCCGCAAGATTCTCCGCACTGTCGGCGGATCATCTGGAGCACACGGATGAGGCCGGCGCGGCTGCGATGGCGAAGGCCGGAACGGTGGCCGTGCTGCTGCCGGGCGCCTTCTATTTCATCCGGGAGACCGAGAGGCCGCCGGTCGAGACGTTCCGCCAGCACGGCGTCCACATGGCGCTTGCAACCGACTGCAATCCCGGCAGCTCGCCACTGACCTCGCTTCTGCTCGCCATGAACATGGGCGCGACGCTGTTCCGGATGACAGTCGCCGAGTGCCTCGCCGGCATCACCCGCGAAGGCGCACGCGCGCTTGGCGTGCTGCACGAAACGGGTACGCTCGAAGCCGGCAAATGGTGCGACCTCGCAATCTGGGACATCGAGCGGCCTGCCGAGCTGGTCTATCGCATCGGCTTCAATCCGCTGCACCGCCGGGTCTGGAGAGGACAGTGATGGCGCCGGGCGCAGCGATCGTCGTCCAACCGGGAGCGGTCAGCCTCGACGATCTCGCGCGCGTGCTCGAAGGCGCGCCTGTCGTTCTCGACCCATCGTTCTGGCCGTGCGTCGAAGCCGCTGCCGAGATCGTTGCGAAGGCGGCGCGGGCCGACGTCCCGGTCTACGGCATCAACACCGGCTTCGGGAAGCTGGCATCGAAGCGCATTCCGCCCGACCAGACCACGCTGCTCCAGCGCAACCTGATCGTCTCGCATTGCTGCGGCGTCGGGCCAGCGACGCCCGAACCGATCGTGCGGCTGATGATGGCGCTGAAGATCATCTCGCTCGGGCGCGGCGCCTCCGGTGTGAGGCCCGAGGTGATCGAGCAGTTGCAGGAAATGCTGGCGCGGCGCGTCTATCCTCTGGTGCCGCAGCAGGGCTCGGTCGGCGCCTCCGGCGATCTCGCGCCGCTCGCGCACATGACCGCCGTGATGATCGGCGAGGGGCAGGCGATCGTCGGTGGCAGGACAGTCCCTGGCCACGAGGCGCTCGCCACGGCCGGCCTCGCGCCGTTGACGCTCGGCCCCAAGGAGGGGCTCGCGCTGATCAACGGCACGCAGTTCTCGACCGCCTACGCCATCTCCGGCGTGCTGCGCGCGTTTCGCCTGGCCCGCGCCGCGCTCGTGACCGGCGCGCTATCGGTCGATGCGGCGATGGCCTCGACGGCACCGTTCCGTCCCGAGATCCAGGCGCTGCGTGGCCATGCCGGGCAGATCGCTGCGGCCGCAACGCTGATGGCGCTGCTCGACGGCAGCGACATCCGGCAATCGCATCTCGAAGGCGACGAGCGCGTGCAGGATCCTTATTGCCTACGCTGCCAGCCGCAGGTCTCGGGTGCCGCGCTCGACCTGATCACCCAGGCCGCACGCACCTTGATCGTCGAGGCCAACGCCGTCACCGACAATCCGCTGGTGCTGGTCGAGACCGGCGAGATCGTCTCGGGCGGCAATTTTCACGCCGAGCCGGTGGCGTTTGCCGCCGACACGATCGCGCTCGCGCTGTCGGAGATCGGCGCCATCAGCGAGCGGCGCATCGCCACCCTGGTCGATCCGGCGCTGAATTTCGGGCTGCCGCCATTCCTGACGCCCGATCCCGGCATCAATTCCGGCTTCATGATCGCCGAGGTCACGGCCGCCGCGCTCTATGCCGAGAACAAGCAGCGCGCGGCTGCCTGCTCGATCGATTCGACGCCGACCAGCGCCAACCAGGAAGACCACGTCTCGATGGCCGCGCATGCCGCGCGCAGGCTGTCCGACATGGCCGACAATCTCGCCGCCATCCTCGGCATCGAGCTCCTGGTCGCCGCGCAAGGCATCACGTTGCGCGCGCCGCATGCCACGAGCGCGGCACTCGTTGCCGTCATTGCCGCGTTGCGTGAAGAGGTGCCTGCGCTCGGCGCCGACCGTTACATGGCCGGCGATCTCGCCAAGGCGGCTGCGCTGATTGAATCCGATGCATTGCCTTCTGCTGCGCTCTCCGCACTCTCCAATGATCCATTTCCAAGATTTGACTGACAAGACTTGGCTGAAGAGGTTTTCGCATGAACCGTCGACTGGACAACGACCGCACCATCCGCGCCCCGCGCGGCAGCGAGATCAGCGCGAAGAGCTGGCTGACGGAAGCGCCGCTTCGCATGCTCATGAACAATCTCGATCCCGAAGTGGCAGAGCGCCCGAGTGAGCTCGTCGTCTATGGCGGCATCGGCCGCGCCGCGCGCGACTGGGAGAGCTTTGACCGGATCGTTGCTTCGCTGCGCAAGCTCGAGGGCAACGAGACCCTGTTGGTTCAATCCGGCAAGCCGGTCGGCGTTTTCCGCACCCACGCGGATGCCCCGCGCGTCTTGATCGCGAACTCGAACCTGGTGCCGCACTGGGCGACGCTCGATCATTTCAACGAGCTCGATCGCAAGGGCCTGATGATGTACGGCCAGATGACGGCGGGCTCCTGGATCTATATCGGCAGCCAGGGCATCGTGCAGGGCACCTACGAGACCTTCGTCGAGGTCGGCCGCCGCCATTATGGCGGCAGCCTCGCCGGCAAATGGATCCTCACCGCCGGCCTCGGCGGCATGGGCGGCGCGCAGCCGCTGGCCGCGACCATGGCCGGCGCCTCGATGCTCGCGGTCGAATGCCAGCCGAGCCGCATCGAGATGCGGCTGCGCACCGGCTATCTCGATCGGCAGGCCGCAACGCTCGACGAAGCGCTGGCGATGATGGCGGAGTCTGCCAAGACGCAGAAGCCGGTCTCGGTCGGCCTGCTCGGCAACGCGGCCGAGATCTTTCCGGAACTGGTGCGTCGCGGCGTCAAGCCGGACATCGTCACCGACCAGACCAGCGCCCACGATCCGATCAATGGCTACCTGCCGAAGGGCTGGACGCTGGCCGAGTGGGAAGCCAAGCGTGCCGCCGATCCCAAGGCGGTCGAGCGTGCGTCGAAGACCTCGATGGTCGATCACGTCCAGGCGATGCTCGATTTCCACGCGCAGGGAATACCGACCCTCGACTACGGCAACAACATCCGGCAGATGGCGCAGGACATGGGTCTGAAGAACGCCTTCGATTTCCCCGGCTTCGTACCCGCCTATATCCGCCCGTTGTTCTGTCGCGGCATCGGACCGTTCCGCTGGGCCGCGCTCTCAGGCGATCCCGAGGACATCTTCAAGACCGACGCCAAGGTCAAGGAGCTGATGCCCGATGACAAGCATCTGCACAACTGGCTCGACATGGCCAAGGCGCGCATCAAGTTCCAGGGGCTGCCGGCGCGGATCTGCTGGGTCGGCCTCGGCGATCGTCATCGCCTCGGCCTTGCCTTCAACGAGATGGTCGCGCGCGGCGAATTGAAGGCGCCGGTCGTGATTGGCCGCGATCATCTCGACAGCGGCTCGGTGGCGAGTCCGAACCGGGAGACCGAGGCGATGCGCGACGGTTCGGACGCGGTGTCCGACTGGCCGCTGCTCAACGCGCTGCTCAATTGCGCCAGCGGCGCGACATGGGTCTCGCTGCATCATGGCGGCGGCGTCGGCATCGGCTATTCGCAGCATGCCGGCATGGTGATCGTGGCCGACGGCACGCCGGACGCTGCAAGGCGGATCGAGCGCGTGCTGTGGAACGATCCCGCGACCGGCGTCATGCGCCATGCCGATGCGGGCTACGACACAGCGGTCGAGTGCGCGCGCGCCAGCGGGCTCGACCTGCCGAGCCTGGCGAGGTAATCGGCGCTGCGCATCATCCAAAGGTCTTGCCGAGCTCGGTGAGCTTGGCGGTCGCGGCCTTGCCGACATCCGTGATGGTTTTCTCCGCCCGTGCCGCCAGCTCGCGGTCGGCTTCAAAACTCTTTCTGACGGTGTTGGCGGTCTCACGGATCTGGCTGCCGACGGTCGGGTCGGTCAACAGCTTCTTCACCGTACCGTCGTCGAACGCCTTGATGGTCAGGTCCTGGGCTGCGATGCGCGCATTGTTGCCGGCCGAGGTCTCCTCCAGTGCGAGGCGGAGCGCCTTGTCCAGGAGCTCGTGCAGGGCTGCGAGCGGGCCTTCGGCTGCCGAGCTGGTCGTGCTGACCTTGAAGCCCGGCGTATCCGGCACGAACAGTATGGTTCCGGGCGCGAGCTTGTTGAGATCGGCATGTGGGTTGGCTTCCTGCAAAGCCTTCAGCGCGGCCTCGCTGCGCACGTTGCTGAGATTGGCGTGCAAGAGTTTTTCGCTGACGGTCTTCAGCTTCGTTTCATCTCCGACAATGAAGGTGCGCATCGAAATATCTCCCGAAACTATCCGATTACGTTGAGCGGCGCCCACGGCGTGTTGGCGATGCCGCCGGGGATGGCGATGTTGCCGGTGGTGATGTTGCCGAGCACGGTCACCGCGCGCGCGGCGGTGAGGCGGATCGAGCTTTCGCCGCCGCGCACACGGTTCGAGCTGATGATGGCAACCGTGCTTTCCAGCGACACGGCGATGGCCTTGTTGCTCACCTCCACGCGGTTGTCGCTGAACAGGCACTCCTGGCCGGCGACCACCAGCACCGCCGGCGCCGGCCCGCGCGCGGTCAGCGTGTTGCCGATGATGCCGGCGCGCGCGCCCTCGGTGTCGTTGCCGGCGAGACTCGCCCTGACGAACGCATAGTCGGCGCCGAGCGCAAGGATGCGCCCGTCGCCGAGCCGGATCGCGACCTTGTCGCCGGCCTGCGCGAACGGCACCTTCGGATTGACCTCGGCCGTGGTCAACGCAAACCAGTTGCCGGCCGAATCGCCGGTGACCGTCGTGAAGTCGCGCTGCACGGTGTTATGGCTGACCTCGATCTGGGTCTGCGGTGCGCGCAGCATGATGCCGGCGCTGGTGCCGACAAAGCCTTTGGCGGGCGCGACTTCGACGATCTCGTTGCCGCTCACGCGCGGGCGGTTGACGCCGAAGGTGAGAACGCCGGCGCGCAGCTCGGACTTCACCGCCTGGAGCCCGATCGCCCGGACCAGATTGCCCGCGATCGTCGCGCTCTCGGCGCGGATGACCTCGATGCCGACCACGGTGCCGCCGTCGCTCTCGGTGGCCGGCCCGATATCGCGGATATGGTTGTTCTCGATCGAGACTGCCGCAGCGTCGGTCGCGCCGCCGAGCATGATCCCGGCCCCGCATGCGTCGATCGCGTTGAGCTTGATGATCAGGTCCTGAGCCGCAGCAATCACCTTGATCCCCGCGGTGCCGAATCCGTTGATCTGGTTGGCGAGGATGTGGGCGGTGGCGGTGCTGCGGCGGTCGAGCCCGGGGATCAGCCTGATCCCGACATGGTCGCCCGTCGACCAGTTGCGCAACGCGTTGTCCTCGACCCAGAGCCCGGCCGCGGCACAGGCGATGCCRTGTGCGCTGACATTCAAGCTGTTGCCGTCGATTGCGAGTGAGGCGCCAGGAAGCGCAAAACCCTCTGCGGCGATTGCAGTATCGGTGCAGCCGATGATTTCATTGTGCGCGATTCGTGTCGCAAGAAGATGCAGCACCTCGTCGGTGAAAACGATGGCGCCGCGCTGGCACAGGAGGATATTGTCCTCGATCGTCACCGCCGCCGTCAGCAGGAAGCCGGCACCGTCCTCGACCTCCTTGAGCGCGCCGCCGGCAATGGCAACGGGTGCGAAGATCGCGTTTTCTGCAAGCTTCGCCCCGCCAATCAGGCCGCGCAGCATCACCGCTGGAAGCTGCGCATTCTCGCCACCGAGCGCCGCGATTGCGAGTCGGGTCAGGCCGAGGCCGATGCAGGTCGAGACGTCGATCGTTGGCTTCCGATTGAACGAGATGATTGCGAGGTCTTCGATCGCGATCGCAAGACTGTCCTGGAT
>NZ_JBFULT010000155.1:0-13525 GCF_054049755.1 Bradyrhizobium sp. P5_C11_2 | reverse complement strand
GCCGGCAAGTGCTCGATCGCGCTGATCACGCTCGCCGGCAAGCCGCGCACCGGCGTGATGCCGCCGCGCGCGGCCGGCGCGGAAGCCGATTTCGAGTCCGCTTACGGTGCAACCACGCACAATGCCTACGGCATGTGTGCCATGCGCCACATGCACGACTATGGCACCACCTCCGAGCAGCTCGCCTGGATCAAGGTCGCCGCCTCGCACCACGCGCAATACAATCCGCATGCGATGCTCAAGGACGTCGTCACCGTCGAGGACGTCTTGAACTCGCCGATGATCTCCGATCCCTTGCATCGCATGGATTGCTGCGTCGTTTCCGACGGCGGCGGCGCGCTGATCGTGACGACGCCGGAGATCGCGAAGAGCCTGAAGAAGCCGCTGGTCAAGCTGATCGGTCACGGCGAGGCGATGAAGGGCCCGCGCGGCGGCAAGGATCTCGATCTGACCTATTCCGCCGGAATCTGGTCCGGCCCGCGCGCATTCGAGGAAGCCGGCATCACGCCGAAGGACATCAAATACGCCTCGATCTATGACAGCTTCACCATCACCGTCTTGATGCAGCTCGAGGACCTCGGCTTCTGCAAGAAGGGCGAGGGCGGCAAGTTCGTCGCCGACGGCAATCTGATCTCGGGCGTCGGCAAGCTGCCGTTCAACACCGACGGCGGCGGCCTCTGCAGCAACCATCCCGTCAACCGCGGCGGCATGACCAAGATCATCGAGGCCGTGCGGCAGTTGCGCGGCGAGGCGCATCCGAAGGTGCAGGTCAAGAACTGCGATCTCGCCATCGCCCACGGCACCGGCGGCCTTCTGGGAGTTCGCCACGCCGCCTCGACCGCCATTCTGGAGCGCGTGTGATGGTAGATGCAAAGAAATATCCAGCCCCGGTGACCAACCCGGAGACCGCGGCGTTCTGGGAAGCTGCCAAGCAGGGCAAGTTCATGATCAAGCGCTGCACCGCCTGCGGCGAGGCGCACTACTTCCCCCGCGCGATCTGCCCGTTCTGCTACTCGGACAAGACGGTGTGGGAGGAGTCTTCGGGCGAGGCCACGATCTATACCTGGAGCCTGATGCGGAAGTCGCCGACCGGTCCTTACGCGATCGGCTACGTCACGCTGAAGGAGGGCCCGTCGCTCCAGACCAATTTCGTTGATTGCGATCTGACGACGCTGAAGATCGGCCAGAAGGTGAAAGTGGTGTTCAAGCCGACCGACGGCGCACCGCTGCCGTTCTTCACGCCGGTCTGACTTCTTCCCTTCTCCCTCCTGTCCGCCGAAGCCTTGGCGAAGGCGGATGTGGGAGAAGGTGGCGCGAAGCGCCGGATGAGGGGTCTGTCTCCACGGAAAGACTCTGTGTGCGGAGCCAACCCCTCACCCAAATGAGTTTGCCGCACTGTCCTTGCAGCCCTCTCCCACCAAGGGAGAGGGCACTTCGACTGGCAGCGGCGCATAAGAATGCCGGGAGGAAACAAACAAAATGTCCGCCAGATACGAAGAACTCAAAGGCCTGAAAAACCTCGGGCAGAAATACGCCTACGGCGATCGCGAGGTGATGCTCTACGCCTATGGCATCGGGCTCGGCGCCGATCCGATGGACGAGAAGGAGCTCGCCTTCGTCAACGAAGGCACGCTGACGCCGCGGCCGCTCAAGGTGGTGCCGACGTTTGCCTCCGTGGCGGCGTGGGGCTCCGGGCCGGGCGAGATGAACCTCAACCGCGTCATGATCGTCGACGGCGAGCGCGACATCACCTTCCACCAGCCGCTGCCGGTGGCCGCGAACATCACCGCCGATTCCTCCGTGATCGAGGTCTACGACAAGGGCAAGGACAAGGGCGTGGTGATCAGCCACCAGACCGTGCTCAAGAACGAGAAGGGCGAGAAGCTTGCGACGCTGGTCGCCTCGCGCTTTGCCCGCGGCGACGGCGGCTTTGGCGGGCCGAACCTGACCAAGCCCGATCTGCACAAGATCCCGTCGCGCGCGCCCGACAAGACCATCGACATCACCACGCGCCCCGACCAGGCGCTGGTCTATCGGCTCTGCGGTGACCGCAATCCGCTGCATAGCGATCCCGAGTTTGCGAAGAAGGCCGGCTTCCCGCGCCCGATTCTGCACGGCATGTGCACCTACGGCATCACCTGCCGCGGCGTGCTCCAGACCTACGCCGACTACGACGCGAGCGCCTTCCGCCAGCACGTCGCGCGGTTCTCCTCGCCGGTCTATCCCGGCGAGACCGTCACCATGGACCTCTGGAAGGACGGCAATGTGATCTCCTTCGAAGCCAAGGTGAAGTCGCGCGGCGTCACCGTGATCAAGAGCGGCAAGACGGTGCTGGGTTAGGTCGGTCTCGTGCCGCGGACGCAGCGCAGCACGCAGTGATGCGCTGCTGAGCCGGGGCCCAGAGGACGTAGCAAGGAACTGGGTCCCGGCTCTGCGACGCAGCGTTTCACGCTGCATCGCGTCCGGGACACGAGAGAACAAGGGACACGAGAGAACAAAAACAAACAGGGAGAAGCCACCATGGGATTACTCGACGGCAAGGTTGCGCTGATCACCGGCGCGGGCGGCGGGCTTGGTGAGGCCTACGCAAGACTGTTCGCGCGGGAAGGGGCATCCGTCGTCGTCAACGACCTCGGCGGCCCCCGCGACGGCTCCGGCGCCGACAAGTCGATGGCGCAGCTTGTGGTGGACGCGATCAAGGCGGAAGGCGGCAAGGCCGTGGCCAACGGCGCCGACATCTCCACCATGGAGGGCGGCCAGTCGGTGTTCGACGACGCCATCAAGCACTTTGGCCGCGCCGACATCCTCGTCAACAATGCCGGCATCTTGCGCGACCAGACCTTTTCCAAGGCCTCGGAGGCCGACTGGGACAAGGTGATCAAGGTCCACCTCAAGGGTACCTTTTGTTGCACCATGCCGGTGTTTCGCTGGATGCGGGAAAACGGCGGCGGCGTCATCGTCAACACCTCCTCGACGTCCGGCCTGATCGGCAATTTCGGCCAGACCAATTACGGCGCGGCCAAGGGCGGCATCTGGGGCCTGTCCAACGTGCTGGCGATCGAGGGCCGCAAATACAACATCCGGATCTGGACGCTGGCCCCGGGCGCCTTGACCCGCATGACCGCAGACCTGCCCCGCTATAAGGAGAACCCCTCGGCGGCGCTGGGGCCGGACGGCATCGCGCCGGCCGTGCTATACATGGTCAGCGACTTGTCGGGCGACCAGACCGGCAAGGTGTTGGGCGTGTCCGGGCCCCGCGGCGTGCGCGAAATGCGGATGATGGAAATGGAAGGCTGGAAACCGCCGCACACGGGCTGGAAGGCCCAGGACATCGCCGATCATGCCAAGGAGATCTTCTTCTCCGAGGAGCAGATCAAGATGGGTGCGCGGCGGTTTTAGCCGTTGTTGTCGTTCCGGGGCGGCTCGAAGAGCCGAACCCGGAACCTCGAGATTCCGGGTTCGCGCTGCGCGCGCCCCGGAATGACGGAGAAAGAGAGAGACTGATGAAACTGACCGCCGACGCCAAGGGCACCTTCGCAATCGCGCCGACGCCGTTCCACGATGATGGCCGGATCGACGAGCGCTCGATCGACCGCCTGACCGATTTCTACGAGGAGGTCGGCTGCGACGGCGTCACGGTGCTGGGCATCCTCGGTGAGGCGCCGAAGCTCGATGCCGCCGAGGCCGAGCAGGTGGCGGTGCGCTTCGTCAAGCGCGCCAAGAAGATGCAGGTGATCGTCGGCGTCTCCGCACCGGGATTTGCCACCATGCGCTCGCTGGCGAAGGCCTCGATGGACGCGGGCGCGGCCGGCGTGATGATCGCGCCGCCGCCGTCGCTCCGCACCGACGACCAGATCGTCGGCTACTTCAAGCAGGCGGCGGAAGCGATCGGGCCGGACGTGCCCTGGGTGCTCCAGGACTATCCGCTGACCTTGCAGGTGGTGTTCACCCCGGCCGTGATCCGCAAGATCGTCATGGACAATCCGAACTGCGTGATGCTCAAGCACGAGGACTGGCCGGGGCTCGAAAAGATCTCGACGCTGCGCGGCTTCCAGAAGGACGGCTCGCTCCGTCCGCTCTCGATCCTCTGCGGCAATGGCGGCACGTTCCTCGATTTCGAGATGGAGCGCGGCGCCGACGGCGCCATGACCGGCTATGCGTTCCCCGAGTTGTTGATCGACGTCGTGAACCTCTCCAAGGCCGGCAAGCGCGATGCCGCGCATGACCTGTTCGACGCGCATCTGCCACTGATCCGTTACGAGCAGCAGCCGGGCGCGGGCCTGGCCGTGCGCAAACACGTGCTCCAGAAGCGCGGCATCATCGCTTCCAGCGCGCAGCGCAAGCCGGGCGCGACCATCACGCCGGCGGCAAAGGCCGAGGTCGAGTATCTCTTGTCGCGCGTGGCGAAGGTCGACAAGCGCGCCAATCTCCAGCCGCAATCCAGCGCCGCAGGTTAGTTGCATGGCCGAGACCGCCGCATCACGCCCCGCGTCGACGATCCTCCTGCTCCGTGACGGAACGGCTGTCGACGGCAAGAGCCGCGACGAGGTGGAAGTCTTCATGATGGTCCGCCATCATCAGATCGAGTTCAACTCGGGTGCGCTGGTGTTTCCCGGCGGCAGCGTCGATGCCGGCGACAACGAGATTGTCGCCCGCGCTGACCTCTATTCGGGCGGCGAGGGCCTCAGCGAAGCGGAGCGCGGTTTCCGTATCGCCGCGATCCGCGAGACTTTTGAGGAAAGCGGCATCCTGCTGGCGCGCTCCAGGGACTCGGGCACGCCGATCGACGCCAGGCGCGCCGGCGAGATCGCGGATGCGCATCGCGTCGCGCTCAACGAGCACAAAATCAGCTTCCTCAGCATTCTCGCCGACAACGGCCTCYAGCTCGCGCTGGACACGCTGGTGCCTTATGCGCACTGGATCACGCCGGAGGGCATGCCGAAGCGGTTCGACACCTGGTTCTTCCTCGCGGCTGCGCCGCCCGACCAACTCGGCGCCCATGACGGGCGGGAGTCGACGGACTCGATCTGGGTCTCGCCGCGCGCGGCGGTGGAGGGCGGTGAAAGCGGCCGCTTCAAGCTGCCGTTCCCGACCACGCGCAACCTGAWCCGGCTGGCAAAGCAGGCCAGCGTAGGCGCCGCGCTCGACCATGCCCGCGGCATGTCGATCGTCACGGTGATGCCGGTCATGACCAAGACCGAAACCGGCCGGCAGCTCCGCATCCCCCGCGAGGCCGGCTATGACGGCGAGGTGTTCGAGGTCGGCGCAGTCGGCTAATACACTTCGACACGCAGCGAAGTATTGGCTGCTACGGACGCGCTAGGTTCCGTCCATCGCGAATGGACGGGACGCGCCATGGACAACCGGCAGGACACCAATATCGCCTTTGAACTGGCGCTGCTGGTTGCGCTCGCAACGCTGTGGGGCGGCTCCTACACCTTCATCAAGCTCGGCGTCGCCACCATCCCGCCGATCACGCTGATCGCGGCGCGCACCACCATTGCCGGCCTGCTGCTGCTCGTCGTCATGCGGGCGCGCGGCGTCAAAATGCCGACGGACGCCGCGACCTGGCAGCGCTTCGCCTTCCAGGCCGTGCTCAACAGCGTGATCCCCTGGACGCTGATAGCCTGGGGCGAACGCCATGTCGATGCCGCGCTCGCCACCATCCTCAACTCGGCCGGACCGATCTTCACCTTCCTGCTCACGGCCATGGTCACCCGCCATGAGGCGACCACGCCGCGCAAGCTCCTCGGCGTGGTCGCCGGCATGGCCGGCATCTTGCTGATCGTCGGCGTCGACGCGTTCCATGACGTTGGCGGCGGGCTTGTGGCGGAGGCTGCGATCGTCGCCGCCACCATCTGCTATGCCTGTGCCGCGATCTTCGGGCGTRGCTTCAAGGGGCTCGATCCGATGGCGCCGGCCGCCGGGTCGCTGCTTGCGGGGGCGGCGGTCCTGATCCCGGCTTCGCTCCTGTTCGAACAGCCCTGGACGCTGTCACCCTCGCTGAGCTCGATCCTGGCGCTGCTCGCGCTGGCCGTGTTCTCGACCGCTGCGGCATTCGCGATCTATTTCCGCCTGATCCAGACCCTCGGCTCGGTCGGCACCACCGCGCAGGCCTATCTCCGCGTGCCCATCGGGGTCGCCATCAGCGTCGCCTTCCTCGGCGAAACCTTGAGCCGGACGGCCTGGCTCGGGCTCGCCTGCGTCGTCATCGGCGTCGCCGCCATGACGATCCGACCCCGCAGGCCGGCCCGCGTCAAAACGTCATAATCCGGAACAAGCGGCGGGCCGAGGACCGCAACTTTAAGGGTTTTCCGCGGCCGAAGGCATGTTCCCCCGGGGCCGCAATACGTCGTATATTGGGCTTCCAATAGCCCGGTCCTTAAAGCACCAATGTCCGCCGAATCGACGCCGACCCCTGAGAAAAAGCGAATCTTTTCGCTCTCCATCGGCCAGCTCACGTTCGGCAGCTTCCTGCTCGTGCTGGCGGTGATCATCGTCACCTCGACCGCGAGCGTGATCGCGATCCGGCACATCGATACCACTTTCGCCGAGTTGCAGCGGCTGCAGAGCGTCGGCGACCTCGCCGAGGATATCGACCGTCGCATGAACGAGCTGCGCCTCGCCGCGCGCGACTTCGTCACCGATCCAGGCGCCGGCATCCAGTTCAAGCAGGTCGGCGAGGCGGCCTCGACGCTCAGCGACATCCTGAAGAAGACCCGTATCGAGCTTGCGCCCGAGCAGCAGGACATGATCGACGGGGTCACCGAGCGGCTTGCGACCTATCGCAGCGGCCTGGAGCGGATCTCCGCCCTGATCGACCGGCGCGCCCAGCTGCTCGCCGGGCTGCCGCCGCTGCGCGACCAGTTCGATGCGGCTGTCGCCAGCACGGCGGACCGTGAGCTTGCGTCCCGCCTGTCGGAGGCGCAGAGCCGGATCGCGCTCGGGCTGCTCGCGCGCAACCCGTCCGCGGCCGAGCAGGCGGCGGATAGCATGCGGGCGATGGACATCACCGATGCCAGTCTGAAATCGGCCGTGAACAATTACGCCGAGGCGATCATCGCAGTCGCCGTGCGGGAGCGGCAGATCGCGGACATCGATCGCGAGGTGCTGGGAACCGAGGGCCGGCTGATCGGGCGGGTCACCGAATTGCTGCGCGAGGTCAGCGCGCGGCGCGGCCACGTGCTGTCGCGCGACTTCGCGCGCACGCTGACGGAGGCAAGATGGCAGAGCATCGTGCTCGGCACGATCGGCGTGCTGATCGGGATTGCCGCCGCGATGTTCGTGGTGCGCAGGACGGTGCGTCCGCTCGCCCAGATCGCGCGATCGATTCGCGCGCTTGCCGCCGGCGAGAAGAACACCTCGATCCCGTCGGCCGACCTCGACAACGAGATCGGCGACATCGCGCGGGCGGCCGAAGTGTTCCGCCGCGCGCTGGAGGAGGCCGACACGGCGCGCGAGGCGGCGGTGCGCGCGCTCACCGAGCAGCGGCTGGCCGAAGAAAGCTACCGCAAGCTGTTCGAGGGGTCGGTCGACGGCATCTACGTGACCACGCCGGCCGGCGACCTCCTCAACGCCAATCCGGCGCTGGCGCGGATGATGGGCTATGACAGCCCGCAGCATCTCATCGACAGCATCAACGACATTGCCCATACCATCTACGTCCATCCCGAGGCGCGCGCCGAATATCAGCGCCTGATGGCGCGCGACGGCATGGTGCGCGAGTTCGAGTACCAGGTGCGCCAGCGCAGCGGCGACATCCTCTGGCTCTCCGACAGCGCGAGCGGCGTGCGGGACGAGGCGGGCAACATCGTCCGCTACGAGGGCACGCTGCGCGACATCACCGACCAGAAGCGCGCTGAAGACGCCATTGCCGAAGGGCGGCGCCTGCTCCAGCAGGTCATCGATACGGTGCCCGCGGTCATCAACGTCAAGGATCGCGACCTGCGCTATGTGCTGATGAACCGCTACATGGCCGGCATCTTTGGCATCGAGCCCGGCGACGCGCTCGGCCGCACCACCGCCGACCTGATGTCGCGCTATGGCGCGGCCAAGTCCGACGAGAGCGACAAGCGCGTGCTCAATTTCCGCAAGGGGCTCGGCTTCTACGAGGAGGAGTACAAGGATAGCTCCGGCAACATGCGGCAATGGCTGGTCAACAAGCTGCCGCTGCTCGATGCCGAGGGCGAGATCGAGCGGATCGTCACCGTTGCGCTCGACATCGGCGAGCGCAAGCGCGGCGAGCAGGAGATGCGCAAGGCCAAGGAAGCCRCCGAGACCGCGCTGCGCAATCTGCGCGAGACCCAGGCCTCGCTGATCGAGGCGGAGAAGCTCGCCGCGCTCGGGCGCCTGGTCGCCGGCGTCGCGCACGAGGTCAACAATCCCGTCGGCATCAGCCTCACGGTCGCCTCGGCGCTCGAGCGCAAGACCGCGATGTTCACCGCGGAGGTCGAACGTGGTGAGTTGCGCCGCTCCACGCTCAACGACTATCTCCACACCAGCCGCGACGCGTCCTCGCAGCTCGTGGCCAATCTCAACCGCGCCGCCGAGCTGATTCAGTCGTTCAAGCAGGTTGCGGCCGACCGCAACTATTCGGATCAGCGCAGCTTCGATCTCGCCGATCTCACCGAGCAGGTGGTGATGAGCCTGCGGCCGGGCCTGCGCAAGCACAACCTGACGCTCAACGTCGAGTGCCAGCCCAATCTGACCATGAACAGCTATCCCGGCCCGTACGGGCAGGTGCTGACCAATCTGTTCCTCAATTCCGTTGCGCATGCATTCCCGGACGGCCGGCCCGGGACCATCGACATCCAGGTGCGCGAGTCCGGCAAGGACAATGTCGAAATCATCGTCTCCGACAATGGTTGCGGCATGTCGCTCGACGTGCGCCGCCGCGCCTTCGATCCGTTCTTCACCACGCGGCGCGACCAGGGCGGCACCGGTCTCGGGCTGCACATCGTCTACAGCATCGTCACCAACCGGCTCGGCGGGCGACTCGATCTCGATTCCGAGCCGGGCAGCGGCACGCGCATCCAGATGATCCTGCCGCGCGTCGCGCCGCTGGAGCAGGCGGCGGAATAGCTAGTCGACGTCCGCAAGCTTGTGCAGGGTCGCGCCGAAAATCAGGCTGGCCTTGCCGACGAGCGCCGTGCCCGTCATCTCCGCGCGCGTGTCCGTGTAGGTGCCGCTGACGCCGATGCCGACCGGAGCAGGACCGCCGAACAGCGGATTGTCGTCGCCGCGCGGCGAGGTGTGCCGCTGTACCAGCACCTCGCCCTTGAAGGTGTTGTTGTCCTTCACGCTGTAGCTGCCGGTGTAATAGAGATAGGCGTCGCCGCCGAGGATCTTGCCGTCGCGGAAAAGAATCACGCCGCTGCCCTTGCCGGCTCGACCGTCGAGCAGCGTCACGTGAATCGAATAGAGGCCGTTCTTCATAACGTCCCGCAGGTCGGTGGCCGTCGCCCGAGGCGCACCGGTCAAGCGTTTATGCCAAAGGCCATCCCCTGGCGCAACGCGGCAGTTTGCCGGTTGGCAAGTCGGCCAGACCGTAATTTCCCGGCTTGTCTGTGACGCCGTTATGACGGTCTCATCATGAGGCGAGGCTGACCGCTGCGAATCGGAATTGGCCCGCGAAATGCATAACCATTGTTGCACTGGCCGCGGGGTGCTGGAGCAAGACGAACGTGAGCAACTGGATCGATTCCGGCGGCGATGAGCCGCGTCTGTACAGTGCGCGTCCCACGAATTGCGAAAGACAACATCGGCGAATCGGCGCCGCGACGCGCTGGCGAAGCGCGGCGAGGCTGGGCTGCGCATTAGCCCTGATTGCCCTCGCTGCCCCCTTCGGGCACGCGCGCGACCGCGGCCAGTTCGTCAACACCAATGCCGACTTGAAGGCCTGGTTCGACGGCCTGCGAAGCGGCAAGGGGCCATGCTGCTCCGATGCCGACGGGTCGGCGCTGTCGGACTCCGACTGGGACAGCAAGGACGGGCACTATCGCGTCCGCGTCCCGCGTTATGGCTATGTGATCGACGGCAAGCAGCMGGAACTCATCTGGGTCGACGTACCCGAGGAAGCCGTGATCTCGGAGCCGAACCGGGTCGGACGCACCATGGTCTGGCCGATCTACGGCTACACGGGCGTCACCATCCGCTGCTTCATGCCCGGCAGCATGACCTAAGCGCGCCGGGCGACAGTTYGCCCGGCTGACGCCCGATCCGGTCCGCGCCGCCTCAGGTATATTTCTTGTCGCGCTCGAGCAGCTCGATGGAAATGCCTTCGGGGCCGCGGATGAAGCAGATGCGGACGCCGGGCCGGATCGTGGTCGGCTCGCGCGTGAAGGTGACGCCCTTGGCCTTGATCTCGGCGGCGACGGCGTCGATGTCCTTCACCGTGAGACCGAAATGGTCGAGGCCCTGATGGGGATGCGGTGGCGGCGGGCTGACGGCGTTGTCGCCCTCCAGCGGCGCGATGAAGATCCTGGCGCCGCCGAGGTTCACGTCGATCCGTCCCGGCGCGCGCACGATCTCGCCACCGAGGATGTCCCGCAGCCAGGCCGCCGTGGCCTCCGGATCGGGGCTGCGCAGATGGACGTGATCCCAAGTGACGACGACTGGCATTTCATTTCCTCCCGACGGGGTCTTCGCGATGTTGCAGCGCATGTTAGCGAGCCCGGCCGGTGATCGCCACCGTCGTTCCCGGATTCGCATGAGCGCGGGAACCATAGTTCGTCTCCTGGATTAAAGTAAGCAGTGGCCGGGTCTGTCGTAGACTGCCCGCATCGTGTCGAACGGATGCGCAACGAAATGCCTCGGCCGCGATCGGTGACGCACCCATGACCACAGGGTTTGACCGGATCGGGTGGGGACGCTTCGCGGGGCTCAGCGAGCATCTGGCGCGGGGCGCGACGATCGCGAGCGTTTCGTTCGGCCGAAGCCTTCTGTGGCTGCTGGCAGCCCTCATCGTCGGCTGCGCCGTGTGGATGCTGATACCTCTCTCCAAAGGAAACACCGCTCAGGTCGAGCCCGTGAACGCGGCGTTGGCCGCTGTTGAGCCGGTTCCCCCGGCGGCGGCAGGGGCGCTCTCCGAAGCGCAGGCTCCGGCAGCKGCAGAACTCGATCGTCTCAGGATTTCATCTCAGACCTGGCGCCGTGGCGGCCTCGGTTCGAAGGCGCTGGTGACGTTCACCCTGCGAAACGACAATGATTATGCCATAAGGGATGTCGAGATCGTCTGCGCCTTTACGCGGCGCGATGGCAGCCATCTGACCGATCGCAGCCGGATACTGGCCGACACCGTCAGCATGAAGAGCCGCAAGACCTTTGCGCATATCCCCGTCGGCTTCATCAATATCAATGCCGATCAGGCGAAATGCTCGCTGGTTGCGGCACGACGTGCATAACGGGCTGCGCGGCCCCAGTAGCGGAAACGTGACTGTTCCGGCCCTTGGTCAAAAAACTTGATGTCGCCATTTGAACCTAACGGCTGGGCTTAGGAACCAACTATAGGATCGCCTGTTAAGGCGAGGAGCCCACGCGTGGATGCGGGGGGGAGCGCGGCCCATGCCCATCTTTCGGTATTTCGTTTTCGTCGGTGGAGCGCTGCTCGCACTGTTGTTCGCGGTGGATTTCGTTCTGCCGGCCTCTCCCGTTGCACAGGGTGTGGCGACTGCAAGCAACAGCCAGCCCCTGATCCGGATCCGCTCCGATCGCCATCTGCCCGATCGTGTCGTGATCGACACCAGTCAGCCAACCATGGCCGCGCCCGTGGTGAAGACGGCGGCTGCGACCCAGCCGCCGGTGCAGGCRGACGCGCTGGCCGAGTTGTCGGCGAAGGCAAGGGTGCGCGAGACCTTCGCGCAGTTCGCGCCGGCCGCAGCGAAGGCCGATGCGGCCTCGGTCAAGAGGGCCGACGCCAAGCCGCAGGTCCAACCCAAGCGCAAGGTCGCCAGGACGCATCCGGCGCCGCAGCAAGGCAGGCCGATGATGCTGGTGGCACAGCAGCCGCATTTCAGCCCCTTCAACATGACCTGGTGAAAGCTTCGATCTGCCTCAGCGGGGGCGGGTAGGGGCTTTTTATTGTCAAACCTGTCTGCTAATTCGAACACATCCGAACGATACGCCCGGTGATGGCTCGCCCAGCACCGACCCCCGTATTTCGGTTGTGGCCCGGCGCGGGCCGAAGCGCTCGTAGCTCAGCTGGATAGAGCATCGGATTTCGATTCCGAGGGTCGGGAGTTCGAATCTCTCCGAGCGCGCCAGTCTCGATGTTCGGCTTATGTTCCGGAAGGCTGCGAGGCGTGCGGCGGCCTGAGCGGTTGGCAGCATGGACAGCCGGCCGCGCGCCAGCGTCTCCGATGGCGGTTCATTGAACGTCGCGCGGCAAGGTCTCAAAGCCACTGAACGACATTTCGTCTAACCCGCAATCGATGCCATGGTCGAAATCATATCAATGGTGAAACGTCTGATTCCGTGAATCGCGAAACGAGCCGTAATATTGCGGTCATCATGGAATGCGGTGTGGATCTGAGACCCCGGCGGAGGTTGTCCGAAGGTCCTCGAACGRGTGGGCGTGATGCGAAGAGCCCGCGCGTCAACGCTCTCCGATCATCGGCCGGCCCAAGGCGAGATCGATGAAATGGACCCGCGTGCAGGCGGGGCAGCTGAACGCTTCGAAACTTCGGCCTTCGCGTTTCGGCTGTCTTTCCAGATGGGTTTGAACATTCATGCCCGTCTGAGGGCATCGAAAAACGATGAGATCCGCCATCGGCACAGAATGCCGGGACGGTGATTTCTTTCTTTGATCTAAATCAGATTTGGAATTGGTCTCAGCGGTCGCGAGCCGAGTGCGTTGTCTCGCAAATGGGAAAGGGGCCCGAGGGCCCCTTCAGATCTCACCAGCGGCGATAGCCGTCATAGCGTGGACCATAATAGCGCGGACCGTAATATCTCGGGCCGTAATATCGCGGCGGGCCATAATATCCCGCGCCGTAGCCGTATCCATAGGCGTAGTTCGGCCGCCACCAGCAGCGCCCCCATTCATTGCAGACCATGCGGACCTGCTCGACGTCGGAGACCTGCGGCGTCGCAGGTGCAGGCGCGATGGGCATGGCGGACGCCGCCGGCGATGCCACGATGGCACCGAACAGGGACGCGGCGACGAGGCCAATTTTGAACTTCATGATATCCTTCCTCTGCTTACGAAATGCACGATATCGAACATGTTCTGATCAAATTGTGGCGGCACCGAAATGTAATGCTGATGAACAAATCTTCAGCCAAGTCCGCCGCAGGCCTGATCCAGCTTCGCAAGACTACCTGATGTTCGCGCGCACGGCCAATGCTGCGCTTGCGCCGCGGCCACCTCGCAGGAGATCGCCACCATCCTTGATCCTGCGCAATTCGCGCGCGCGGCTTCGTCCCTAGTCTTGTCGCCGTGGGCAGTCCTCTCGAGGCATTCGAGGGAAGCATCTCTGGCGGTCGCTCCGCGTCGGTCGGAGGGCTGCGCCCGCAGATCGTTTGGAGC
>NZ_JBFULT010000154.1:0-13526 GCF_054049755.1 Bradyrhizobium sp. P5_C11_2 | reverse complement strand
CCCACGCGAAGTGGCGTGGCCCGGATGGAGCGCAAGCGTAATCCGGGGCCATCAGTTGCGGAAGCAATCGTCACGGATTGCGCGGAGCCTGTCATCCGGCGGCGCTTCGCGCCGACCCGTTGGCTCCATCCGGGCTACGCGCTGAACGTCCCACACACATTCATCGCGCGGGGGTTTCCTCTTCGCCCGCCTGGTGTCCGGTGAAGCGATCGTCGGCACGGCGCAGCCGCCGGCAAAGCTCGCGATTGATGTTCTGCAGCACGATCACATAGGCGTGGATATCGGCCTTGTAGCAGGCGTAGAGCTTTTGCGCCGTCAGCTCGTACAGCACCGTCGGACTCTCCGCGACCACCGTGGCGGAGCGATTTTGCATTTCAATCAGCGCCATCTCGCCGAAGAAATCGCCGGCCTCCAGAACGGAAATCGGGATGACATTCCCCGCGTTCGCCCGTTTGCGCACCGCCAGCCGGCCGGACTTGACGATGAACATCGAGCGTCCCGGGTCGTCTTCCGCCACGACGGTCGCTCCGGCATCAAAGCGGCACTCGACCAGCATCGAAATCAGGAGGTCGAGGCTTGGGTCCGGAAGACCGCCGAAGAACGGCGTCGCGAGCAGGAACGCTTTCAGCTCGGGGGCACTGACAACCATCGCGCTAGGATACGCCCCGTCGCTATCTCCGACAAGCAGAGCACACGCAGGCGATGACGACGCTCAACGTGTTTGAAAAGCGGCGTAGCCCGGATGGAGCGAAGCGTAATCCGGGGCCAGCAGCCACGGATACAGTCGTCCCGGATTGCGCGGAGCCTGTCATCGGGCGGCGCTTCGCGCCGCCCCGTTGGCTCCATCCGGGCTACGAGCTCTCGCCGCGCAACGTCCTTCGCTTTCGCCACACCTGCAGGTCAATCATGACCTTTACGGTGGCCGCGAGGACAAGCGCGCACAGCGCCACTTTCGAGATTGTCTCCATCGTCCCCTCGATCAGCAGGCAATGGGCCACACTGCCTGCGACGATGACGATGGCGAGGGGAATATGGACGATGCGCCAGGTCAGGAGCCGCAGTCCCAATCGCCGGCGCAGCGCAGCCAGCAGCGCGACAGTGAAGATGGCCCACATGGCGGTCACGCCAAAGGGCGAGAACGGCGTCGGTGACGAGAAGGTCAGGGCGTCGATCATGTCGGGCGGACTGGTGATCCAGAGGCCGGCGACGTGGACCACCACCGCCAGGACCAGCGCGCCGCCGATCCAGTGATGCGCACGCCGTCCACGATAGGCCGACAGTCCCGGCAGATATCCGCCAATCAACAGAGGCTGAACCAGCACGAGACCCAGCGCAATGATCCCTGCGAATCCGGCCAGGATGTAGACCGGACCGCGCCATGCGAGCTGCTCGCTTCCCGCAGCAGCGGCGATCGGCACGCCAATGGCCAAAGCAAGGGCGGCCCAGATCAGGGGCGCCCGGGCCAATCTCCACCGCTTCATTCGCTGGCCCGGTCAGGCCGGCAGCAGGACGAAGTGCGCCTCGAGGCTGGTTTCCTTCGCGCTCCGCATCACCGGGCGCAGAAAGACGGTCTTGAATTCACCGCTGTCATAGGCGAGGTGGCCGTGCGGCTGGCCGAAAATCGGAATGATCTGCGGCATCTCGAGCCGGAACTTGCCGTCCTTGTCGGTGAGCGTGGCGCCATGACTCTGCGGCTCGTGCTCCTGCCCTTCGGTCGTGTGCGCCCAGATCTGGATGCGCTGCCCGGCGAGAGGTGCCCCGTCGCCGGCGCGGCGCACGGTGCCGCTCATCCAGAAGCCACCCTTTCCGATCCGCTCCACGATCGGCGCGCCCTTGCGATAATTGTTCGCCCCGCCCGACATCGAATCGGTCGGAGCGAGGCCTTCCGCGTGGGCCGGCAACAACAGCCCGGACACCCCGGCTGTCAAAACCCCGGTTGCCAAAACGGAACCGCCGGCGGCGAGGAGACTGCGGCGGTTGAATACGACCGTGGTCATGTCAGTTCCTCCTGGCGACGATGCACTGGCGCCGCCAAGGGTACATCAACAAGCGCGAGCCGCCCAGTTGGGATGAACGGCGCAACGGGTCGCAATAACGCTGTTGTGAACCGCGCCACGGCCCACATGCGTGGCGACGGCGGCGTCAGAATTTGTCCATGACGTATTTCATACCGATCGGAATGGCGTCCAGCAGCGGCTTCCTGTCATCGTGCCCGATCTGGTAACCTTTGACGATCGCCTGTCCCCGTTCCTCCGGCGTGCCATGATGGTCCTTGTCGTTGACCAGGGGGTCTCCGAACTTGAATTGCGTCATGGCGACGACGGCCGCGTTGAAACTCGGCTTCTCCCACTTTCGTACGCCCGCGAAATAGCCGGCCAAAAAATCGGCGTGCAGTTCCAGCCGTTTCACGGTGGTCTGTCCGTCGAGGAGAAGCTTGTCCAGCTTCAGCTTGAACTGGAGGATGTGTCCGAACTCGTGGGCGCAGACCGCCACGACCGCGGCATCTGGTGCCTCGGGCCTTGCCAGCAATTCCTTCAGATACCGCCGTCCGAAAAGGACCGTCCCATCGGTACCGGCCACGCGCTTCCTATCGGTTGCGAACGCAGCCGGAGCATCAGAGTCGTCGTAATATGCGAATGCGGGGGTGACGTTCAGACAATCGGAAATCCTGTTCAAGGTCTGCGCCAGCGCATAGTCGAAGTCCTTGTCGCCTGACGTGAGGATCATCGGTACATCGCCGGTAGGCCTTCGCGCATCCTGCTCGTTGCCGAGAATGTTGTCGGCCTCGCTGCTCGACAGGCTGCAGCCATAGATCGGATTGTGGCGGCTTCCCGCTGCCGCCGCGCCGGCGATGTCGAAGAGAAGAAGACCACAACCCGCGAGACAACATCTCCGTGTCAGCATCTGACGCCTCCCTAGCAGAGGTTTGGAAATTTCCGGCAGGCCTCTGAGGCCTTGTCCACCGGAGGTGGAGACTCCGACGGCGGATTCGGCGCGCTTCCCGGGGTCGGAGCGGCGGTTCGGGGAAGCGGCACGGGTTGGGCCGGCAGCGGCTGGGGCGCCGGGTTTCCAACGTTGAAGTTGGCGTACTCGATGCGGTTGGTATAGAGGCTGATGCCGAGCTGCCAGGTCGACACGCCGTTCTGATGCTGCGCCACCAGGGAGTAGACCGGCCCTGCAGGAAGCTGTGTCTGCCCGCTCACGACGACATTGGTCACCTGCCCAAGCTGGACCAGCTGCGGGTAGACGCCGCTGTTGCCCGTCTGCATGGCGATCGTCTGCCAAAGCTGCGGACCATACCAGGTGATGTTCGGCGTGCCCGTCTGCAATTGCTGGATGACGGCCATCAGGATTTGCCGGGGATCCGCCTGCGCTGACGCCGTCCTCGTCGCCGGCGCCTGAAGCAGGCAGGCCAGCACCACCGCGATCAAAAACCTGATCGATCCTTTCAAAATCATCTGCATCCCCTGCCACTCACGAACCGACCACAAGGCGCGACGTCCTCGGTCCAGCCCTGGTCTTCCCCTTCAGCCGACTACTTGATTTGCTCGGACCTGCTCCTGGTATCCGTATCCGTCCGGGGCACGACGACTGGCCGCTCCTGAGGCGGACGGTTGACGCCGGGAGCCGCATTGAATGAGCTCGTCGATCCGCCTCCAGTCCCCTGGCCTGAGCCAATGCCCGAACACATGATCCTGCAGCCGAAATCGCTCTGGTCGCACTTGCACTCGGCAGCGACGCGGCTCAATAGCTCGCCGTGGCGCAACGGAAACGCGATCAGCAGCAAGCCGGCCAACACCAGTGTTTTACGTGTGCTCATCCTTCACTCCACGGGTCTGAAACGAACGCTCTTGAAACCGACCACGACCGGGCGCGGCAGCAACGTATCGGGCAACAGCACGTTTGATGTCGCGCGGCGCTCGAAGGCGATCGCGCCACCCGGCGCGTTGTTCGTGCCGGCGTGGGGCGGCACCGGAGCGGGTGGCGGCGGTTTGCCGTCAGCATCGGCACCGCTGCCACTGGTGCCTGCGGTCACCGGAGCCGGTGACGCTGCAATCGCGGGCGATGCGGCCGGCTGGTTCACCCCGACATTTCCCCGTGTCCCGCCGTCTTCGCCCATGCTGGTCTGAATCGAACGCGCCAGGAACACGCGGCTGACGAGCGCAAGCTCCACCGAAAAGCGTGGCCGTTCGACCCCCGTCTTGCGGTCTTTCACCTTGTCGTCGATCCGCTTCCCGATCAGGATCGACAGCTGTTTGCGCAGTCCCAGCTCCGTGCAGAATAATTTCGTTGCGGAGGCCTGACAAAAATCAAGCAACCGAAGCTCCGCCGGCACCGCAGGAACGCCATAGGTTTCGGTGGCTGAAAACTTGACCTCGACCGTTTCGGTCGAGCTGGCGTCCGCGCCAAACCCGCCACTCAACAACTGGGACATCGCGCTTGCGCTGCCGCTTGCCCGCTTCACATTGGTGATGGTGAAGCGCGGGAACAACACAAGCGGAAGGGCGGTCCGGGTCGCGGGAGGCTTGAACAGCGAATCGGTGGTGGTCGCCTGCGGCCAAATCTGTCCGTCATGGTCGGGGCGCGCATTGGTGGCGGGAAATTGATAGACCGCCCGATAGGCATCCTCGATTTCCCGGGTCAAATCGAGATGCAGCAATTTGATCGAGCGCCCCGCAAACGGCTCGTCCGCCGCCGAATCGGTGGCCTCGTCGTCGGTGATCATCGCAAAAACGTCGCCGACCTGGATGTCCTCGACCGGCGGATAGACCGGCTCGAAGCCGAGCTTCTGGATTGCCTCATTCCATTGCTTCGCCACCGAGAGCTTGGGCTGCTCGCCGGACCCCGCCCAATTGATCGCCGCAAATATCGCGCCTGCCAGGACGATGAATCCAACCACAATCCAGGCCGTATAGCCCCGCTTTGCCGGGGGAGAAACGTCGTCAGGAGGATCACCCATGACCCAGCTCTCTATGTCCATCACGCGGCGCAGCCTGCGGCTGGGACGCCTTGCCAAAACATTTGCAGCGAGCCCGGCCCACCCTGCCGGCGGCCCGCCCGCGACGACGCTGCATCGACAACCAATCTCGTCGCAGGATGCCGCTTCGTTCGCCAAACACGACTTCAAACAATAAGCGCCACTAAACATGAAACTCGCGGTAGTTGCCACTCCCAATTCGGACAATCGCGGAATTACCGAGCGGCAACAGCAATGGGCTGGACGCTCGATCGCAACGACACGCCAACGACGAACGCGTCGCCGCGACGGCGTCCTGCCCAACAGGCAAGGCGCCGGGCGACGGCTTTACGAAGACGCCGCAGCGATGCACCGCCGGATCGCACAGGCGACGGATTTTCGTGATCGGCAATCCGAATAAATTCCTAATTATTTCAAATAGATGTGAACCGGCTCAGATCCGCATGGCGTCATCGAACCGGAGCGACGCGGCGGCGCTGACATTCCCTCGGCCGGACACTACATGTGAGAGCCCGACGCACGTCCCCGCGCGCCCCATCCGGTACCCCCACATGATCCCCTTTTCCGTGCTCGACCTCGCTCCCATTCGCCAAGGCGGCAATGCGGCGCAGGCGTTTGCCAATTCGCTCGATCTCGCCCGGCATGCCGAGGCGTGGGGCTACAAGCGGTTCTGGCTGGCCGAGCATCACAACATGACGGGCATCGCGAGTGCCGCGACGTCGGTGGTGATCGGGCATGTCGCGGGCGGGACCAGGACGATCCGCGTCGGCTCCGGCGGCGTCATGTTGCCGAACCATTCGCCGCTCGTCATCGCCGAGCAGTTCGGCACGCTGGAGTCGCTCTATCCGGGACGGATCGATCTCGGGCTGGGTCGCGCGCCGGGCACCGACCAGTTCACCGCGCGGGCGTTGCGGCGCGATCTCGCAACGAGCTCCGAGAACTTTCCGCATGACGTGCTGGAATTGCAGGCGCTGCTCGGCGACGTCCAGCCGAACCAGGCGATCCGCGCGGTGCCCGGCATGGGGACCAAGGTGCCGCTCTGGATCCTCGGCTCGAGCACCTTTGGCGCGCAGCTCGCAGGCATGCTCGGGCTGCCCTTCGCCTTCGCCTCGCATTTCGCGCCGCAAATGATGATGCCGGCGCTGCGCGAGTACCGGGCGCGCTTCGAGCCCTCGGTGCAGCTCGACAAGCCCTACGCGATGGTTGGCGTCAACGTGTTCGCAGCCGACAGCGACGTCGAGGCGCAGCGCATGTTCACCTCGCTGCAGCAGCAGTTCATCAATCTGCGCCGCGGCACGCCGGGTCCGCTGCCGCCGCCGGTCGACGACATGGACGCGCTGTGGTCGCCCGCGGAGAAGGCGGGCGTGGCCCAATCGCTGTCCTGCGCGGCGGTCGGCTCGCCCGCCGTGATCGAGCAGAAGCTGAAGGCGCTGATCGCCGAGACCGGCGCCGACGAACTGATAACGACGGGGCAGATCTACGATCACGCCGCCCGGCTGCGCTCGTTCGAGATCGCCGCCGAGGTGCGCGACAGGCTGGCGGCGCAACCGGCCGGGTGATCAAGGCATCACACGGCCGTCCCGGGCGTGGCAAATTTCGCGCAGATTGCAGTGACGGCATTGACGTCCTACACTCGGTGCCCGGAAGGGTGGCGCAGCGCCGATCCCTCAAAGCCTGATCGTAGGCCGCCGATGGACGTGGTCCGCAGTCGAGCATTCGATTTCGTCGAGACGGTGCGGCAGCTTCCGGACGTCGCGAGCATTCTGGATGCGATGAGCCGCACGCTCGGCCAGCACGGCTTCGACTATTTCTGTAGTTCCTATGTCGCCCCTCTGTCGACCGAACCGACGCGCAATGCCGTTCTCGCCGAACGGCTGCCGGCCGGCTTTCTCGACATGTATTCCGAGGCGCAGTATGTGTGGGACGATCCCGCGCTGCGTTATTGCAGGACAACGCTTCAGCCGTTCCGCTGGTTCAGGGAAGCGCCGTACGATCCGGAACGGGAGCCGCGCGCCGTCGAACTCGTGCGACGCGCCCGCGACTTCGGCATGGTGGATGGCGTGGTGATCCCKGTCATCTCGCCGGCGGGCCGCACCGGCCAGGTGTGGTTCGGCGGCGCCGAGATCGATCTGCCGGAGCGCGATCTCCCCGCGCTCCACCTCATGGCGCTTTACGCCTTCGACCGGGTGCTGAAGCTGCGCGGCCTGCCCGAGGCTCCGCAGCTCGTACTGTCCTCGCGTGAGCGCGAGGTGCTGACGCTTGCGGCCGTCGGGCGATCCAGCGACGAGATCGCCGACGCCCTGGCCATCACGGGACGCACCGTGAAGGCGCACATCAAGAGCTGCTGCAAGAAGCTCGGCGCAGCCACCCGCACGCAGGCCGTGATGATCGCCATGCGCGACCGGATCATCTCGCCCTGAGCGTGACAGCCCCGATCGCGACCGGAGCCGATCAGTCGGCGAAGCCGAACAGTTTTGCCGGATTGTGCACGAGGATCTTCTCCAGCGTCGCCTGGTCCGGCGCGTAGCGGTACATCAGCTCGAGCAGATCGGCGTCGTTGGGCGGCTGCTTGACGGAGACCGGATGCGGCCAGTCGCTGGCCCAGACGCAGCGATCGACTGCGGCCTCGATATAGGCGCGCGCGATCGGGATCACGTCGTCGTAGGGCGGGCCGGCCTTCGAGGTCTTCTCGCCGAGCGACAGCATCACCCAGAAGTTTCCCTTGGCGAGCAGCTCGAGCATCTTGCGCAGGTTCGGGTCGTTCCTGCCGGCTTCCGGATCGGGACGCGCCATGTGATCGATCAGCACGGGCACGTCGAGATTTTCGTACTTTGCGACGCTGGAGACGATGCCGTCCTTCTCGGGCTGGATCTTGACGTACCAGCCGAGCTCGCGGATGCGCGCAATGGCGCGGGCGAAATCGGCGTCCGACAGCACGGCGCCGAGCTCCTGGCGGAAGCTGAAGCGCGCGCCGCGGACGCCGGCATCATGGAGCTTTGCGAGATAGGCGTCGTTCGCCTCGGCAAACACCAGCGCGTTGGCGCAGCCGCGATAGTTCGGGCCCATCGCGGCGAGGCCGTCGAGCACGACGGAATGGTCGGCGCCGTAGGTCGTGGTCTGCACGATGATGCCGCGCTCGATGCCGAGCGTCTTGTGCACGCGCAGCGCCGCTTCCCAGGTCGCGGTCGGCATCCGATAGGCCGCACCGGGACGCTCGGGATATTTGTCGATCGGGCCCAGCACGTGAAACTGGCTGTCGATGGTCCTCAGTGGCGGCGCCTTGACCGGGCGGCGCGGATTGGGGTCGAACGGCAGATAGGTCGGCATGCGCATGCTCCTTAGTCGATCACGGCGGTGAAGTCGCACTGCACCAGCGCGCCGCCGTCCATAGTGTCCATCGGCAGCGCGTGGCGCGCCGGGCGCGAATGCTCGTCCGGGAACATCTTGAGCCACTCGACATTGACCGGGCCGCGCTGCGTACGGTCCTTCAGCCACACCGTCATCTTGATGATGTCGTCGGTCGAGCCGCCGGCGGCCTCCACCGTCGCCTTCATATGCGCGAACATGTTGGCGCATTGCGCGTCGAGACTCTCGGGCATGACGCCGGCCGCATCGCGGCCGAGGATGACGCCGGACATCACGAGATTGCCGATGCGACTGGCGTTCGGAATCGGGTTGGCATGCTTGAAGCCGCCGATGTGGATGCTCTTGCGCCGCGCTTGACCGGTCATGGTTCGCTCCCTCTCAATTGTTGGTTCAGACGAACTGGCACGACACCGAGCCGAACGCGCCATAATCGGCGTGGAAGGTGTCGCCGCGGCGGATGTCGACCGGCCGCGTGAACGATCCCGCCAGCACCACCTCGCCGGCCGCGAGATATTCGTCGTGCGGCGCGAGGCGATTGGCGAGCCAGGCGATGCCGTTGGCGGGATGGTTGAGCACGCCGGCGGCAAGCCCGGTCTCCTCGACCTCGCCGTTGCGGAACAACAGCGCGCCGATCCAGCGCAAATCCGCGTCCATCGGGCGGATCGGCCGGCCGCCCAGCACCAGCGCGGCATTGGCCGCGTTGTCCGAGATCGTGTCCATGACCCTGCGGGTCTTGCCGGTCTCGGGATCGACGCGATGCATGCGCGTCTCCAGGATCTCGAGCGCCGGCGTCACATAGTCGGTGGCGTTGAGCACATCGAAGATGGTGCAGTCCGGACCGCGCAGCGGCGCCTTCAGCACGAAGGCGAGCTCGACCTCGATCCGTGGCGCGTGGAAGCGATCGAACGGGATCGGCGTGGCGTCGGGATAGAACATGTCGGCGAACAGCACGCCGTAATCGGGCTCCTTGATGCCGACCGCGTTCTGCATCGCCTTGGAGGTCAGGCCGATCTTGTGGCCCTTGATGACGCGGCCGCGACCGAGCTGAAGTCTTGTCCAGGCGCGCTGGACGGCATAGGCATCCTCGATGGTGAAGCCGGGATAGTCTTTCGAGAACATCGGGATCAGCGCCTTGGTGCGCTCGGCCTCATCCAGGCGCGCGGCGAGACGTTCGATCGTGGCGGTGTCCAGCATGATCTATTGCTCCGCGGCGACGACGTTGCGCAGCACGCCGATGCGGCTGGATTCGACCTCGACGACGTCGCCGACCTTGAGCCAGCGCGGCGGGTCGAAGCGGGCGCCCGCCCCGGTCGGCGTGCCGGTCACGATCATGTCGCCCGGCTTCAGCGTGGCGAAGGTGGAGAGATAGGAGATCAGGACATCGAACGGGAACATCAGCCGCTCGGTCGTGTCCTGCTGCCGCACCTCGCCGTTGACGCGGGTGATAATGTCATGGGGCCCGCGCGGATCGAGCTCGTCCGCCGTGACGATCCACGGCCCGATGCTGCCGGAGCGGTCGAAGTTCTTGCCCTGCGTGACGTTGAACTTGCCGTGGCGCAGCCAGTCGCGGATCGTGCCCTCGTTGCACAGCGTCATGCCGAAGATGTGCGACCAGGCCTTTTCGCGCGATATGTGCCGGCCGCCGCGGCCGATCACGATGACGAGCTCGCCCTCATAATCGAGCTGCTCCGACACCTTCGGCTTCTCGATCGGCTGCCCCGAGCCGGTCATCGACGAGGGGCTGCGCACGAACAGGCTCGGATATTTGGGCAGGTCGGAGCTGTCCTTGTATTCCGCGTTGCGCTCAGCGTAGTTGACGCCGATGCACCACAGCTTTTCCGGCGCCAGCACCGGCGGCAGCAGCACGAGATCCGCGAGCGCATGATCGGGCTTCTGCCCGGCCGCCGCCTCCTGCGCATCCGCCAGCGCATTGGCCGCGATCAGCGCCTTGACGTCGGAGAAGTCGCGGCCGATCCGCTTCGTCAGATCGACGACACCGCCATCAACCGCCGCGCCATAGCGTGGCTCGCCGTCCAGGAGATAGCTTACAAGTCGCATGGTCGTTCTCTCCAATAGGTCTTCAGGCAAAGATCGGCGCGATTGGCTGCACGCTCAGTCCTTCGATTTCGGAGTCTGAAAGACGGTATTCAGCGTCACGATCTCGCCAAGACGGGCGTAGCGCGGCCCGCCGATGCGGGCGATCGGGTCGAGCGCCGCAGTCTCGACCTTGCCGTCGTTCACGAGGCCGTCGCGAATGTGGAACATCACGACCTCGCCGACGATGAGCCGGCTGCGGGCGTCGCCGAATTCGAGGCACTGCCGGAAGCGGCATTCCATCGCGACGGGTGCAACGCTAAGCCGCGGCACCCTGATGCGCTCGCTCGCGATCGTCTCCAGGCCGAGCTCCGCGACCTCGCTGATTTCAGGCGGATGCTCGACGGAGCTGTCGTGCACCGCAGACATCAGCGGGGTATCGGCGATGTGGATGACGTATTCCTCGGTATCGAGGATGTTGTGCGCGGTGTCCTTGTAATCGGCGCCCTTGCGGCCGACGCTGATGGCGAGCATCGGCGGCTTCTGCGAGACGAAGGTGAAGGCGCTGAAGGGCGCGAGGTTGAGTACCCCGCTCCGCGACAGGCTCGTCACCCAGGCAATGGGGCGCGGCACCACGATGCCGGTCATCAGCCGGTAGATGCGCTCGGCGCCGAGCTCGGTGGGATCGATCCGCATCGATCAGTCCGCCTTGATGTTGGCCTTGCGCACGACCGGAATCCACTTGGCGTCCTCGCGCTCGAGATAGGCCCTGAACTCGACCGGCGTCATCGCCACGGATTCCGCACCGAGCTTGTCGAACTTGTCGATGACGCCGGGATCTTTCAGGATCGCGGTCAGCGTCTCATGCAGCTTCTCGACGATCGGCGCCGGCGTACCGGCGGGCGCGAACAGGCCGGTGAAGGTCTGGCCGTCGAAATCCTTGTAGCCGAGCTCGGCGAAGGTCGGCACGTCCGGCAGCGACTTCAGGCGATGCGGGCTGGTGACCGCCAGCGCCCGGAACAGGCCGGCCTTGATGTGTTGCAGGCTGACCGACAGCTGGTCGAACGCGAACTGCACCTGACCGCCGAGCAGGTCGTTGATGGCCGGCGCATTGCCGCGGTAATGCGCGGTGACCCATTGCAGCTCAAGGCTGGACTGCATCAGCTCGCTGAGCAGATGGTTGGTGGTGCCGGGGCCGGGCGAGGCCATGGTCAGCTTGCCGGGATCGCGCTTGGCGAGATCGATGAACTCCTTGAAATTATTGGCCTGGACCGACGGATGGACCTCGAGCACCAGCGGCGTCATCGAGATGGTCGAGATCGGCAGAAAATCCTTCTTCCAGCTATAGGCGTCGCGCTTGTTGATCTCGGTTGCGAACAGCACCGGGCCGTTGGCGCCGACGAACAGCGTGTAGCCGTCGGGCGCCGATTTCGCGAAGGCCTCGCCCGCGATCATGCCGCCGGCACCGGCCTTGTTCTCGATGATGAAGGGCTGGCCGAGCTTTTCCTGGAGCTTGTCGGCGATGATGCGCGCCGCGCTGTCGACGTTGCCGCCGGCCGGATAGGGCACGATCAGCTTGACGTTGCGCGTCGGCCATTGCTGGCCCGCTGCGGGTCCCGCCAGCATCGCAGCTGCTGCAGCTATGGCAATCCAGATTAATCTCATGTTAACCTCCCGGCGGCGCTTCCAAATTCACATCGATTGCCCTGACGTCGCACATGGCATCTCGACCGGAGCGCAATCTCCAGATGAGCGCTTTACCTGTCGAGCGAATTGTGGCGTTCTTGTCCATATTATGGACAAGACGATTTCCGCAAGGTCCACGCGCGGCAGCACGGAACCGCGACAGGGCGCGCAGGCGATCCGGCGCGCGCTCGCGGTGCTGCGCATTCTTGCCGCAGGGCGCGAAGACGGCGTGCCGCTGGCCGAGGTCGTTCGGGCGACCGGCCTCACCCGTCCGACCGTGCATCGGATCGTTCACGTGCTGATCGAGGAAGGCATCGTCGAACGGCACGGCAGGAGTGGCCGCTACGCCATCGGCAACCAGGTGCCGGAGCTGGCGCTCGCGCGTCCCCAGCCCTCGCCGCTGCTCGTCGCCGCGGCGCCCTCGCTGCGACGCGCATCCGCAGAGGTCGGCGACACGCTGTTCCTGACGGTGCGGACCGGCAACGACACGCTGTGCGTGGACCGCAGGATCGGCTCGTACCCGATCCAGGTGCTGTCGATCGAGGTCGGCGCGCGCCGCCCGCTCGGCGTCAGCAGCGCAGGCGTCGCGATCCTTGCTGCGATGCCGGCGCAGGACGCGCGAAAAATCGTCGCAGCCAACGAGAAGCGGTTCGAGGCCTACCGGACCGACGTCGCGACTGTGCTGAGCGGGATCAGCGCGGCGCGACGGCGAGGATATAATATGAGAGAGATCGGCCTGGTGCAGGGCACGAAATCGATCTCGACCTGGATCAAGACCCCGGACGGACGACCGGCCGCCGCGATGACCGTCTCCGCCGTGCGGACGAGGCTCGGCCCGCGCCGCGAGCAGGAGGTGGTAGAGATCCTGCTGCGGGAGGCGCGGATCATCGAGCAGGCCATCCGCGGCTAGGCTTCGCCTCTCCCCGCGTGCGGGGAGAGGCCGGAATTCRAGCGCAGCTTGAATTCCGGGTGAGGGGGAGTCTCCGCGAGTCCAACTCTCACCGTCCCCGCGGAGAGTCCCCCCTCACCCCAACCCTCTCCCCGCAAGCGGGGCGAGGGAGCGCACTGCCACTGCGGCAACAGTTCGCATCACATTCTGGCGCTGCGAGCCGTCACGCGGCGCTGTCAATGGGCTGACGTGGTGCATCGTTTTGTGGCACAACGGCCGCCATCGCCGACCGACCAACGAGGCCACGCATGCCCGCGCCAAAACCGCCTGCCTTCGAGACCCTGAGCCTGCATGCCGGCCAGCATCCGGATCCCGCGACCGGGGCCCGCGCGGTGCCGATCTACCAGACCACGTCCTACGTGTTTCAGGATTCCGATCACGCCGCCGCGCTGTTCAACCTGGAGCGCGCCGGCCACATCTATACGCGCATCTCCAACCCGACCACCGGCGTGCTGGAGGAGCGGCTCGCGGCGCTGGAGGGCGGCGTCGGCGCGATCTGCWCCGCCAGCGGCC